>CAZFNE010000084.1:0-11436 GCA_964520335.1 uncultured Methanosarcinales archaeon
TGGCATAGATCTACAAAGGTAAAGGAATTTTATCAAAATAATAAACATTGGTTGCTGATACTATTTTTCCCTCCAGCTACTCCAGATAGGAACCCAACAGAATACTGTTGGAAAGCGACAAGAGAAGACTTAACGTCAATAAAATCATTCAAAAATATTAAAGTATTAAAGGAAGAACTGGGTGAATTTTGGGAAAAACATACATTTACACACAAAATGTCGCATTATTTAAAATGGTGACTATATATCCTCTAATTGCATCACATTAGTATCAGTAAAGTAATGAGAAAGGTCATACTCTCCAAGTTGTGACTTTTATTTAAATATTCATCGGGATCTTCTTATTGTTTCGTACGGATATGTTTAATATACGATACTTATAGACCATAGCTTTAAATATAACATACTTTTATGTGATCAATCTCGAAACGAATGCCATATAAGACGTTGTAATAATTTGATTCCTATATAATCTCGATAAGTTAATGACGTTTTTTGTTTCAGAACTTTGTTGTAAAGTATACGTGGAGTATTATTCGATGCCTTTCCTAACCAATTTCCTTTTAGCTCTAGGACTTTCAATGGATGCTTTCGCAGTTTCCATGTCTAACGGCACCACGATAAGACCTTTCAGGGTCAATGATGCTTTAAAACTGGCAATATTTTTCGGAGTCTTTCAAGCTCTAATGCCATTATTGGGATGGCTTGGGGGGAACACAGTAAGCAGCTTTGTTTCATCCTATGCTCCTTGGATCGCCTTTGGAATCCTGGCTTTTATTGGAATCAAAATGATTTATGAAGCTTTTTATGGGAGCCAGGAGGGAAAAGCAGATTCTCTCAATTATTCGATGCTTTTTATACTTGCAGTTGCAACGAGCATAGACGCTCTCGCAGTAGGGATTACTTTTTCATTTCTAAAAACTCCGATTCTTGAACCTGCGATTATAATTGGAGGTATAACCTTTCTAATGTCCTTTTGCGGAGCGATTCTTGGATACAGAATAGGTCACTTCTTTGAAAATGAAGTCGAAATCCTGGGTGGCCTTATCCTTATGGGGCTTGGTGGAAAAATTCTTGCAGAACATCTTATGTGGATTTAAAAGAGCTTCGGATATAGAGAATTAAGACAGATTCACATGCTCAAACTATAGGTCCATTTAGTATGGAGTTATTGTAATATTCAAAAATATGCACGAGACCTTTCCTAGACAAAAAGGATTGTCACTGGAAAGGCTCTGTTAGAATTATAACATATACTTGCAAACCATAAAATAAGAAACAATTGACATTGTCCACAATCATAGTTTTAAAATTCTAAACTTTCTCTTTATGTTTGTAGATAAACTCAAGGATCTAAAAATTAATTTTAAAGAACATATCAACAAACTCAATTCTATTTTTGAATTCCTGTATTTGTATTTTTATTAGTATATTGAATTTATTTTTATATATTAACCTGTTAACGTGGGATATAAAACATAATAAAAACTCCTAGAAGAGCAATTAATGCTCCTATAACTTCATATTTATCGGGATTTTTCTTATCAACAACTGCTCCCATATAAGCGAAGAAACAATAAATATTCCACCGTATGCGGCATAGACTCTGCTAAAGTGAGCATCCAGTAAGGTTGGAATAATTCCATAAATCGCCAGTATTACTGCTCCCAAAAGTCCAAAAAACAATCCTTTATTATCCCTAAGCCACAACCAGACAAGATATCCGCCTCCGATCTCAAAAAGTGCAGCAAGGAAGAAGAGCAAGAGAAACTCCTACTTCCATCATAAGGATTCCTCTTTTCTAGGCCAGTAATAGATAATTGAAACTCCTATAAGAATAATCAAAGCCCCTATCAGATCATATGTATCAGGAAGAGTTTTATCAAAAATCCAGCCCCATAAAAGAGACATGACAACAAAAATGCCTCCGTAAGTCGCATATATCCTGTGAAAAAATGAAGGCTGGAAAGTTGGTACAACTCCATATAAGAATAGGACTATGGCTTCTATAAATGCAAACATAAGACTTCTTCCTTCTCGTAACCACAGCCAGATTAAATAACCTCCTCCATTTCAAAAATGCCAGCAAGAATAAACAACAGGATAGTATACAGAAAACATTTTCTCCTGTACATGCAGCTTGAGTCAATATTAATTTTCATGCGGTTCAGTACTGATATTAACACACACATATATATATATGCATATATATAATTTTTTATTATACGGTTATTGCGGTCGTCAATTAGTATTTGATTGATATTATATATTATGGTTAATATATAATATTTAATGGGAGAACGAGGACCAAAGCCAAAGTTTACTGATGTTGCTTGTCCTAATGAATCTTGCCGATCTCATCTTGTTATTGGTCAAGGTAACATTGTCGGTAATGGCACTTATCAAGTAGGAAACAAGCGTATTAGAAGATATCTCTGCCGCAATTGCGACAGAGCTTTTTGTGACCGTACAAATACTTTCTATTATAATCTTCGTACTGATAAAGATACTATTGAGTTAGCCCGTGCTGCTGAACAATGTGAAACAGTAAACGAAGCGAAAATGAAAAACCTCAATTTACCCAAGATAGAAATGGATGAGTTGTGGGTAATAATTCAAAAAAAATAGTTCCTCGAATGAAGGATTATGAAGATGAAGGGCCATGGATGTGGGTAGCTTTTGCACCAGGTTACAGATTAATAGTCGATTTCATTATAGGTCCAAGAAAGCAGTATATAGCAGATAGATTACTGGAGTTAATAGCTAAACACCTTTCAAACTCAATTTCAATTCCTCTTTTTGTCACTGATGGTCTAAAATTTTATACTGAAGCTATTTTAAAAAAATACGGAGAATTGATTGAATTCCCAAAAACAGGAAAGAGAGGAAGACCAAAGAAACCAAAAATTGCTCCTCTGAAAGATTTGAGATATGCTCAGGTAATTAAAGATAGGGAAGGAGGAAGAGTTAAGGAGATTGTTAAGAAAGTAATATTTGGTTACAATTTTGACATAGAAAAAAATCAGATCTCAACGAGCTTACTTGAAAGACAGCATCTCACTTTTAGACAGGATAATAATAGAATTTCGAGAAAAACTTTAGGATTTTCGAAAAAAGTAGAGAGGCTGACTAATCATATGAGACTCTATTGCACCCATTTTAACTTCTGTAGAGAGCACAGTGGATTAAAATATGAGGACGAAAGGAGAGTGAAATGTAAAAACACCCCAGTAAGAGAATATGGGATCACAGAATTAAAATGGACATTAAGAGATTTACTGACATTTAGATCTTTGAAAACATCAATCACATAATGATGGACTACCTAAACTATTAGATCCAATTTATATAAATTCGAAACTCGATTAATTACTCTAAAAATATATTCCTGGAAGATTTTAAGCTTCTTATTAAAATCAACATATTATTAGTATACTATAGGTAGGACAAAGAAAAAACAGTCTAAGACAAGTTTTTTAGCCAATATTAAAATAACATATCTTTTCTATATGTATCCTCATGAATTTAAAATATTTTATAGACCTTTTTTTAAACTTCGACACTCATTTAAGTGCAGTAATAAATGAATATGGTCTATTGACATATTTACTTTTATTTGCGATTGTATTTTGTGAGACCGGATTAGTGATAGCTCCTTTCTTACCAGGAGATTCTCTTATCTTTGCAACTGGGGCTTTAGTTGCCATAGGTTCTCTAGATTTCTTAATCGTGTTTATTGTCCTATGTACTGCAGCCATTCTAGGAGATACTGTGAACTATCATACCGGCTATCTATTAAGAAAAAGAATTACTAATCATGAAGGTATACGATTCATTAAAAAAGAACATATAATCCGCACTCAAATATACTTTGAAAAGCATGGAGCAAAAACGATAATTATAGCCCGTTTTATTCCTATTATCCGCACTTTTGCTCCTTTCGTAGCAGGGGTTGGAACAATGCCCTATTCAACCTTCCTTGTCTATAATATTTTTGGAGCAGTTACTTGGGTTATGTCATTCCTTTTTGCAGGATACTTTTTCGGAAACTTACCTGTTGTAGAGGATAATTTCAGTTTAATAATAATCGGAATTATTTTTGCTTCCCTGCTTCCAGGTGTTATTACATATATTCAAAGCAAACGTAATCCAAAGAGTGCAATACTAAAGTGAAGATCGTCAGCTACCGCCAAATTTCTTCGAAATTCTCCTAAGTTTCTAAGATTTTTTAACTTCATATTTTTAGGTCTTTATCCAAAATTCTTATATATAATTAATGAGTAAATGCTGCCTCCTAATTGTCATAATTAAATATTATATTTAAGACTGGCTAAAATACAACACTTAATCAAGTATTTGCCTTATTAATTGGAGACAAAAACTGGATGTATTATGATGAAGCCGCTGACGCGGTTCTAAAAACACTGAACACATCCGAAATCGGGCTGAGTTCAGAAGAAGCAGAAAACAGACTTATAAAATATGGGAAAAATGAACTTCAGGAAGAGGAAAAAACATCAGTTGTAAAACTTTTTCTATCTCAGTTCAAGAGTTTCCTCATTATTATTTTAATGGCTGCCGCACTGGTTTCTGCTTTCCTTGGAGAGCTTATTGATGCTTTTGTAATCCTCTTTACAGTGTTCCTTGCAGGGGTACTTGGTTTCGTCCAAGAATATAGAGCAGAAGAATCAATCAAACTTTTAAAATCACTGACCAGTCCTGAAGCCCTAGTGATAAGGGACGAAAAGGAAGTAAAAGTTCCTTCATCTGTACTTGTCCCTGGCGATATCCTGATTTTGCAGGCTGGAGACAGAATACCTGCGGATGCCAGACTGCTTGAAGCTCAGTCTCTGAAGATTGATGAATCTTCTCTCACAGGAGAATCCGTGCCTGTTGAGAAAAACACTAAAATCTTTCTTCCTGAGACCCCGCAGCCAGACAGGAAAAATATGGCTTATACCGGAACATCTGTTACCTATGGTAGAGGAAAAGCTGTAATTACCGCCACAGGCATGAACACTGCTTTTGGGAAATTGGCAGGACTTTTAGGGGAAATTGAAAGAGAAAGGACCCCTCTTCAGGAAAAACTCGACCAGTTCGGGCGTTGGCTTGGAGCTGCAACCCTTATAGTTGTGGCTTTTGTAGCTGTGCTAGGAATTCTCCAGGGCTTTGCTCCTTTTGAAATGTTTCTCTGGGGAGTCGCCCTTGCTGTCGCTGCAATTCCAGAAGCCCTTCCTGCGGTTGTAACTGTAGGGCTTGCTCTTGGAGTTCGAAGAATGGTAAAAAGGCATGCTCTTGTGAGAAAATTGCCTTCTGTAGAAACCCTTGGGTCGACTAATATTATCTGTACAGACAAAACCGGAACGCTTACCCAAAACAAAATGACCGTTGAAAAGGTCTATGTGAATGGAACCATATTAAGCGTTACAGGTAAAGGATATGAGCCTCTTGGAGACTTTTTCAAAGAGGGTAAGCCTGTTTCTGAAGATGGGCATCTACACAAGCTACTAGTCACAGGAGCCCTTTGCAATGATGCAGGTTTAGCTCAGAAGGATGAAGTATGGGACATTCTTGGAGATCCTACAGAGGGTGCTATTGCAGTTGTAGCAGCTAAAGAAGGAATCTGGAGAACCACGCTTGAGGAAAAACACAGGCGTGTAGGAGAGGTTCCCTTTTCTTCTGAAAGAAAAATGATGACTACCTTCAATACCTTTGAGGACGGCTTGTATGCTCATTCCAAAGGAGCTCCGGAAATTATTCTTGGTTGCTGTACAAAAATCTTACTAGGTGGACAGGAAAGAGAATTAACTCCTGAAATAAGACAGGTAATTCTGGATATTGTACACGATATGGCAAATCAAACTCTGCGTGTAATGGGTTTTGCTTACCGTCAGGTTTCAGAGAATATTGTTCCTGAAGAAGCTGAACGAGAAATGGTCTTTGCAGGACTTATGGGTATGCGTGACCCTCCCAGAGAAGAAGTAAAGGCTGCTATTGCCACCTGTACGACTGCTGGAGTCAGAACCGTGATGATTACAGGAGATCACAAAACAACTGCTCTCGCTATCTCACGAGAAATTGGGATCTACCAGGAAGGAGACCTTGTCCTTACAGGTATTGAACTGGATAGTCTGGGAACTAAAGAGTTTGAGGATGTAGTAGAAAAGGTTTCAGTTTACGCCCGAGTATATCCTGAGCACAAGCTAAAGGTAGTAAATGCTCTTAAGAAAAAAGGCTACATTGTTGCAATGACAGGCGACGGGGTAAATGACGCTCCTGCCCTGAAAGCGGCAGATATGGGCATTGCAATGGGGATTACAGGGACCGATGTCAGTAAAGAAGCGTCCAGTATGATTCTTACAGACGATAATTTTGCATCCATTGTTTCCGCAGTCGAAGAGGGCCGAAATATCTTTAAGAATATCAAAAACTTCATCGCTTACGGACTTACCTGCCATATAGGAGTCGTGCTGATCGTCCTTGCCGGAGTACTTGGCTGGCAGATCCTGCCTGTTATTGCAGTCCAGATTCTCTGGATTAACCTTATTACAGATGGCCTGCCACCTTTAGCGCTTTCTCTTGAAACTCCCAACAAAGGGCTTATGAGACAGAAGCCCAGAAAATCGACAGAAGGACTGGTTTCTAGAAGAATGCTCATAGCAAGCCTTGGATTAGGAATTCTCATTGCGGCCCAGTCAATTGGAGTTCTTTACTGGGCACTTCAAGAAGGGATGCCTCTTCCAAAGATCCAGACTCTGATCTTTACCCTGGTGGTTATGTCCTGTATGTTCAATGCCTTTAACTGGCGTTCAGAAAGAGATTCGATCTTTTCACTGGGAATTTTCACCAACAGGTCCCTTATCTATGCCATCCTGAGCACAGTACTCTTGCAGCTTGCGGCAATTTATGTCCCTATTCTGCAGACAGCTTTCCAGACAGTACCTCTCTCCCTTTCTGATTGGGGGATGATTATTCCTCTAGCTTCAACTACCCTTATAGTAATGGAGCTTACGAAATATCTGGAGTTAAGAATTCATATGCAAAAATCGGAGACTAAATCAAGAAATGAGGTTTGCTGCTAAGCAATCCTTCTCCCCTTTTTTTGGAACAGCTTTTAATTCTCTTCAGCTTATCGTTTACAGCATGTTTCGGATTGTTTTGATTTTTACAAAAGGGTCTGGCATGACTTTAACTTAAACTTTAGGCCGTATTCCAATTTTTTTCTCAAACAAATTATATAAGTTTTTATAATTTATAACAACTACAATATATAAATTTAAGAATTAAATCAAAAAGGCATTAAGATATAATAAATAGCAATCTTTAACTTTGAATTGGAAGCGAAGATCAGACGTTCATCTCCCACAAGCTGCTCAATGCTTGCAGTTGGCTTATCCCATATCAAGCTGAAGGAGATCTCCAGTGAAATGATATCAATGAGGAACTGCAGATAAGGCTTCACTCCAGGGGAAATCTTTTCTTAAAAATTCATTTTCAAGCACCTGTTCTACATACTACTTTTCGACATTAACACCGCATGTGAAGTTTTCATATAAATAATTTCCACCTGCACTATTTGAGAGGCAGTTATTTTTTAGGATAAAAGAGTACATATTTTTCAGCTTATTAAAAACAACATATCCTTCTCCAACATCATAACCAGGTTTGTTTTAATTATTATATATTACAATGGGAACGCACAGGGTCACGAATACCCCATCCTTTCCAGGCTGTCCGACAATTATTCTTATTAACAGAATAATTCCTTCTTTTTTGATTTAAAGGATTTATTTGCTTTCTTTTTTGCACTTTTTTATTACTATCAATAATTGTCGGACAACCTCTTTCAGGTGGGCCGGCCGCACGCAATTTAATTTAAAACGGTTTTAGGGAAGTTTCCGTCCCTGCAGCTTGCTGCGGAGTATTCGAATGGAATAAAACAAAAATTTCACCTACAATCATCATTCTTTTTTGTCTACTCATCCGTTGCTTGTTGCTTTTCCGTCCATTTTTCATCCCAAATACATAAAAATACAAATTGCTTAAGTTGAAAAATTAATATGTCAAAAACTTGAATAAATTCATGTAAAGTTTTGAATCCTTTTAGCTCCTGGACATCAATTTTTAAGTTCTCGAATTGCACATTAACTTAAAGAGCTCATCCCAAAACTGATCTTTATTCGAATCTATAAAAGTTCCAGAAATGTTTTCTGCATCACAAGATCAATTGATAATTCCAAATTCAAGATTTGGTAATATAATTCTGAGTTTTGGAATAGACTTAAAATATGCAAGAGAATGAATATTCGAAATATAGTTCATAATAATCTATCAACTGTTTTTGTAAAAGATAATGTCAAGGTTATTCTTTAAAGATGTTCAAAATTTAGTTGGCAAAAGTAGATCAATCGAGAGATTTCCTTAAAAGGGCTCTTAAGCCTTCAAATTTTAAAGAAGACCCTTTTTTCCCCAATATGAAAGGAAAATAATTGTTTATGACAAAAATTAAAGGTACTAAAAGGATAAGGTTTAGCATTGTTAAGCTCAATGCAAAAGCTGTTTTGCAATAAAAGCACTCAAGCTCTATCCCAATAATGATAACTGTAAGTTTTGTCAAGACATCTTTTATAGGAAAGTGAAGTGCAAGTACAGTAAGACTATTCCTACCATAATATTCCAGTATTTTTGAGTTTCTTATTTTTTTAAAAATATAAACAACTGTAAATATCCCTGAGAAAGCCAACAGGTAAAACGAAAAGAAATCCCCATATTTCAGTACATTCATGTTGATTTTATCTGTTGGAAAATTCAGGAGGTATACAAAGTATAGTAGATTTACAAAGATAAGTAAGCAAAGCAAAAAGTTCGAAGAATGGGAAAACACTTTATTGAATGCCGAATCCTTAGATAACGCAAAATCATTCTTGAATCTTTCTATTGATCTAATGAGTTCCTTAAACAAATTTCCCGCTCCGTAAAAGACAACAGCAGTCAGAGCGACATCAAAATTCCATGGAATTCTGAATGACACGTAAACAGAATAAAGATACCCAATCACTGCGGCAACAGTAAGCCAAAGTACAAGTTGTCCTGGTTTACCATAATATTTCTTAGCAAGTACATAAAAGAGAAGTTCAGTTACAAAAAGACATGTCAGGAACCAGAGAGGCGGATTAAAAGAGACCATGGGACCCAATGCGTACAGGATAGAATAAATGCCATACAGAACACTATTTTGGAAAAAATCAATGTTAGTTACTCCTGGCTGGAATGCTATATCCAGTAAAAAGTAGAACAGACAGGTAAGTACTACAAAACAGAAGTAAGGCACAATAAGAGACCTGAATCTGCCCTTTACAAAATTTGTTGCTGATTTTGTATATTTTCCGAAGTCAAAAAGAAATCCAGAAATGAAAAAGAATAGGGGCATGTGAAAAGAAAAGATGTAAGTATCAAGTGCGGTTGGTAGGCTGTGATGTGCAAATACCACAAGCATTATTCCAAAACCTTTTAGAGCATCAATCCAATGCAGTCTCATATTATCTTATAAGTTAACAGTGTTAAAAAATATAAATGTTTGGTAGTTTACATCAGAGGCTGATAAAATTAAATTACATATATTCCCAGATTGTTCAATAATGTTAGAACTAACTTAAAGAAATTTATACGAGTTTTGGGATCAGCTTAATTATAAAACATATTTAAAAGTGTCTCAAGTTTACCCTGGGTGTTGATTTAAGTTTACTAGAAGTAAGATATCTAGAAAACTCAAACATTCAATTACATGAAAACAAAAATGTTCCTGAGGACTTTTAGAACAAGCTCATGATTTGACGCGTCGTCGTACTCAACGTCTTCAATTACATTTTATTAACTTATTTAACTTCAACAATGAAAAGAAGAATACAAAGTTTAATACAACTATTTTTATAGGTTTTTTGTATAATTATTCAAACACTCATGATATGAATATGTTGTCGATAATTAAAATTACCGAGTATGAAACCTACAATCAAAGTATTAACTCACCACTACTTCGGGTATCGCAATTTTGAGGAAAAAATTAAGGTAGAAAAATTAACTGATGAATGAAAGTAATATTATTTACTTGTAAGAAAAGCATTTGATATACTAACTCCTTTTTATGATATTGTTATTGTACCTTTTCCAGCTTGAATGATAGAGTGGCGAATATGACAAAGGCTCAAAGAGGTTCCAAAATATTGTATGTTGCCACGGGAACGAGACAGTGGGTCTTTATATTCGCAAGAAAATGTTATGACGTTTTCAGGCTTGGCCTTTCTGAAACCATTCTCGAAGCGGTTAAAAAGAAAAATAAACATAAGAATACGAAATTTGACATTGCTGATGCAACAAATTTACCATTTGAGAACAATAGTTTTGCTGTCTCTTCTATATCATTTACTTTATATGAAATGCCTTTGAGTATAAGAGAAGAGTTGTTGGAAAAAATAGTCAGAATAATCAAACCAACGGGAATAATTGTAATTGCTGATTATAATCTACCATAAAACAAAATCAGCAGACTCGTCATGTATTGTTTATCAGTATGTTACTATTATTGAAGGTCAGTATTAAAAGAATTTATTAAACTCGACCTGGAAACATTACTTCACAAAAATAGATTAAGATAGTAGATAAAGATGGATGCATGGAGTTGGAAGTATATTGAAAGAAGCAGATAACAAGTGGATTGCAGCGATGTTAGAAAATATTTAAATAGAAATGCCTTTTTACCTATTGAGATAGTTAATAAAGGCAACTATGCTCTTTGATAGAGCCATAGTTGATGAAACACGTGTTAGAATTTTTCAGTTAAAGATTGAAGATCCATAGCATATTTTCTGCTTAGGATCATCATGAAACTGTGGAAATGAGTTCCTATAATGGTCTCCTTGAGGAAATCGGCTCTGATCAGGGGTTCTCTTAGGCCTAGCTAAACTTATAATAAAATGCCAGTAAGCACAGTATTATAGGGAATATATTCTGGATACAGGGTAAGATTAACGATGCCAGAAGATTAACTTTATCACAAAAGAAGAAGCTTTCTCTTTCTTTGGAACAATCCTCAAATCCTCCAGGCTTCACACCTTCACATGTAGGTTATTAAATAAAGGATTTTAAATCTAACATTGTTGAAGGTTTTTTAAAAACAAATAATCTAAAGAGAATAAATAAGAGGCTATAATGCCCTTGAGAAAAGATATGAATTTTGGTCTAATGGAAATAAGGAGATTCTCTCCCTTTTTTCCTACTCTGATAATGTGGGACTTATAAGCCGGTTTCAAATAAACGGAGAAATCATTTACAAATCAGGGTTTAACCTTTAAAACTTTAAATCTTTATTTCTGCACCGAGAAGTTCAAGAAAAGCCCTTAGATGATTGGGCCAGGCCTGGGCTGTTACAGGGTTCTT
>CAZFNE010000085.1:0-11430 GCA_964520335.1 uncultured Methanosarcinales archaeon
CCGTGCTGAAGGGTTTCGATTTTCACCCCTTTTCTTACATAGAGAGCCCCACATCCTTTTGGCCCTTCGAATTTATGTGCTGAAAGAGACAGCAGGTCAATGTTTTGCTTTTTGACGTCTATTGGTACATGTCCTATTGCTTGAACAGCATCGGTATGGAAATATACTTTTTTCTCTTTTGCGATCTTTCCTATTTCTTCAATGGGTTGGATTGTACCTATCTCATTGTTTGCAAGTATAATGGAAATCAGAATTGTGTCGGTCCGGATTGCATTTCTCACTTCTTCAGGGGATACAAACCCATATTTATCGACCGGAAGATACGTTACTTCAAAACCCTGCCCTTCCAGCCATTCACAGGTATGTAGGACTGCATGATGTTCTATTGAAGAAGTAATTATATGCTTTCCTTTCGTTCGGTTTGCGAAGGCTACTCCTTTAATTGCCCAGTTATCGGACTCAGTACCGCCTGATGTAAAATAAATTTCAGGCTCTTCCGCTCCAATAGCAGTTGCAACCTTTTTTCTTGCATTTTCGATTGCATGTTTTGAAGTTTTTCCAAGGTCATAGATCGAAGAAGGATTTCCGAAGTTTTCTGCCATATAGGGCAGCATTGCTTCAATTACTTCTTTTCTCACAGGAGTTGTAGCCGAGTTATCCATATAGATGACTTTATCTTGAACCGTCACATCTACACCTTCACAATTGTGAATAATCATAACAATTGTGAATATTTAAATCTTATCGTATCATATTGGTTAAAAAGAAAAATTTGGCCAGGAAAGAAAAAAATCAAAAAAACTTAAAGGCTTTGAAATTCATTTAAAAAGCCTTTTTATATGACGTGTCTATAACGCTTGTTATTATTTTTTATACTGGTAATAAATATAAGATATAAGGTATATTCGTTCTCAGCTTCAGGGTCTAAAAAAGTGATGGTGATTATGGAAACTCCGTGTCAGAAGATTGTGTGGGATCTGGTTCCTGCAATCCGGGCCAGTCTTGCAATCGAACTCGTAAAAAAAGGACAGTCGCAGGCAGCATCGGCAAAGTTGCTGGGGATTGCCCCTTCGGCAGTTTCCCAGTACATTTCGGGAAAAAGAGGATACAGGATCGAATTTCAAGGCGAGACTAAAGAATTAATCGAAAAACTCGCGCAGGATCTGATTGATAATGAAGTGAAAGATTTTGTGGTAAGAGTCTGCGACATATGTGTGAGTGCAAGAGGGATTGAGAGTAAATGCAATACTGGCTGCAGTACTGAAACCAATGCTGAGCCAGAAAAGGAAAGCAAGGAATAAACTCATTTCTGTCTTTGTTGCTTACAATTTTGTTTACTTTTTATTGGTTATATTGGCTATTTTCCGCTACCTGTTTTTTATTTTCCACATTCATTTTTTTCTCGATATTAACCTCATTTATTGGTTACTGGTTCTATTTTGCCCGTCGTTAATCATTTATTTCCCAATTTTAAATTTACAATTTAAATTCTTGGAGAAACTTTTCAATTTTCACTTTAAGAGTTGTCCGATAACTTTATATTTAAGGCGAGATAAATTCACAATTGTGAATTTTCTCTAAATTACTAATATGTTGCTCAGCTCCATTGTAATAGCTCTATTGTAATTTAGAAGAATGAAGGCAAGTTATAAGCGAACAGGTTTTTATAACGTCAACATGTGCTAAAAAAAGGCAGATCCTGAAAAATTAAGAAAGAGCCAATTTAGAAAGAATGAAAAATTTAAAACCAGGAAATATACATCAATGGCAATTTATAATATTGTCTATAATAAATTAAAACAATATCAAATCTGAAATGAATGTAATTAAATGTGGAGATTCTAATCCAGATTGAACTGAGAAAATCTGAAATCAACTTCAGGAAAGAGTGGATTATATGGGGCGAATATATTCTGATATAACATGGACAATAGGAAATACCCCTCTTGTCAGATTAAACCGTGTTACGAAAGGCCTGGAAGCGAATATACTGGTCAAGGTTGAATCGTTTAACCCGATGAGTAGTGTAAAGGACAGAATAGGCCTGGCAATGATAGAACAGGCAGAGAGGGAAGGTAAGATTAAAGAAGGCATTACCATTCTCGAACCCACAAGTGGCAACACTGGCATTGCTCTTGCATGCGTATGCGCTGCTCGCGGGTATAAGCTCAAGCTCGTTATGCCTGAAACGATGACTGTCGAAAGAAGAAAACTTTTGAAAGCGCTTGGAGCAGAATTAATCCTGACCCCTGGAACTGAGGGAATGAAAGGAGCTGTCAGCCGGGCTGAACAGATGGCAGCAGAAGATACAAGCCTTTACTATATTCCACAGCAGTTCCAGAATCTTGCAAATCCTGAAGTCCACAGGCGAACAACTGCCGAAGAAATCTGGAAAGATACGGATGGTAAAGCCGATGCGATTGTAGCAGGGGTAGGGACAGGCGGGACAATTACTGGAGTTGCCAGTGTGCTCAAAAAAAGAAAACCTGATTTTAAGGCATTTGCAGTCGAGCCCGAAGAATCTCCTGTTTTAAGTGGAGGAAAGCCTGGCCCACACAAGATCCAGGGAATAGGGGCCGGTTTTGTTCCTGATGTACTGGAGCTTGACCTCGTGGACGAAATTATCAAAGTAAATGCAGGCAATGCTATTGATACTGCCAGAAGACTTGCAAGAGAAGAAGGCATACTTGTAGGAATCTCTGCAGGAGCTGCTACGTATGCTGCATTACAGGTTGCTGCAAGGGCAGAGATGCGCGGGAAAACAATTATAGTAATTTTGCCGGATACAGGGGAGAGGTATCTGAGTACTGACTTGTTCGATTAACACGATTAATGTTTTTTGAATTATATTGAGCCGACTTAAGTTAACTTATATTAAAGTCTGACCGAATTCTAGCTGACTGAAGATTTACAATTTTACTGGAAGATCGCAAATGGGAATCAGGGAAGATATCAGGACAGTTTATGAAAAAGATCCTGCTGCAAGGTCTACACTTGAGGTAATCTGCTGCTATCCTGGCCTGCATGCTATCTGGATTCATCGAGTCGCACATTGGCTCTGGGATAAACATTTCTATTTCCTGGCCAGGCTGCTGTCTCATTTTTCCAGAATGTTTACTGGCATTGAAATCCATCCAGGAGCAAAGCTTGGAAGACGAGTTTTTATAGATCATGGCTCCGGGGTCGTAATTGGAGAAACTGCAGAGGTAGGAGATGACGTACTGATATACATGGGAGTTGTTTTAGGCGGGACTTCCCTTGAGCGGACAAAACGCCATCCGACAGTTGAAAATAATGTGGTCATAGGGTCCGGAGCTGCTGTGCTCGGTCCGATTACAGTCGGAAAAGGAGCTAAAATAGGAGCTGGTTCGGTTGTAGTCAGGCCAGTCCCGGCTGGAGCTACTGCTGTTGGAGTGCCTGCGCGAATTGCAGAGCCGCATCCTGCTGCAACTTCCCAGCTTGATCAAAACAAACTTCCGGATCCAGCTCTTACTATGGTAAGCCAGATGCTTGATAGACTGAGCAAACTTGAAGAACATTTCCAGGCGCATGAAAAACTGATCTCTGGACATACATATATCCCCAGTGCCACAGAACTTAAAAAAGATGAGCAAATTTATGCCCAGCTAAGAGAAATAATCGACCCTGAAGTTGGCATTGACATTGTTAAAATGGGTTTTGTCAAAGACGTTACTGTTAGCGGAACTAATGCAGATATAAACCTCATCTTGACAACAAATCTTTGCCCCATGGCAGATTATTTCAAAGATCAGATCCGGCGAAAGGTTCTGAATGTTGAAGGAATTAAGGAAGTTAGCATTAATATCCTCGATGAACCCTGGAACTGGGATCGATTAAAGAAAACCGGCCTCCCAATGAGATAAACATAAAGGCCTTTTAGAAACTCAGTGCCTTTTATCTTCCATTTCTTTAATCTACCATTCCTGATCTACCATTCCTGATCTGCCATTTACTTTTTATTTCTCTCATTTTTTCATGTTATTAATCAGATCAATAAATATTTCGGTTTCCTTTTTTACATCAGAACTGCAGACTATTGCCGATATTGCAACCAAACTGTCGGCTCCTTTCTGAATAACACTTTGACAGTTTTCTTTATTTATCCCGCCAATAGCAACTATGGGAATTTTTATTGCGGCTCTAACTTCTTTTATTTTAGTAGAGCCTATTCCTTTTCCTGCGTCTTTTTTAGTTGAAGTATCAAAGATCGGGCCAAGGCCTACGTAGTCAGCTCCGTTTTTTTCTGCTTCGATTGCTTCTTCCAGGTTACTGGCACTAAGGCCGATAAGCATCTCCGGGCCAAGAAGTTTTCTCGCGGTTTTAATTGGCATATCGTCCTGGCCGATATGGACTCCATCTGCATCTACAGCCAAGGCGACATCAATTCTATCATTTATAAGAAATATCGCTTTATCTCCGCATATCTTTTTTATTTCAGAGGCTTCGCAGACCATTGCTTTTGTACTTTTGGTTTTTTCCCTGTACTGGACAATTTTGCAGCCAGCCTCAATAGCGTCTTTTACGTCAGATAAAGTCCCTTTTTTTGAGAGTCCCGAATCTGTTACGAGATAAAAGTCGATCTCTTTTAAAAGAGACCTTTTGTTGCTGGAATTTTCCTGGCCCATGTTTTTCGAACCTTTTTTAAACTTATTTTTTATCTGTTTTTCTATCTGTTAATCCATTTTTAATCTGTTTTAGACCTATTCTTAATCTCGTTTTCTTTAATAGCTCACTTTTCTTCTACTTTAAGCATAGATTCTACTTTTTCATCCGTCAGGTCGAAGACTTCATCGTACAGGTTTACTTTAAAACTTCCAGGCCCTTTTGATTTTTCAGCTGCAAGCTCTCCTGCAATTCCAAAGTAAGCTAATGCATCTTTTGCAGCTTCGCAGTAATCCGGATTTACCGCAGCAAAAGAGCCTATTATTGAAGCAGCCATGCAGCCTGTCCCAACAATTGATCCCATTCTTACGTGCCCGTTTTTTACAATAAAGAGCCTTTCCCCGTCGCTTATAATATCTTCTTTTCCTGTCATAACAACGACTGAGGATCTGGTTTTTGCGAATTCTTTTGCAAGCTTTTCTGGATCAGCATTAATTGCAGTTGCTTCGACTCCTTTTGTTTCTGCAACTTCACCTGCCAGCTTTGCAATTTCTGAATAATTGCCTTTAATTATGTCAATACGAACAGAGTCTAGAAGTTTTGCAGCCATTTCGTCCCTGAATTTCGTTGCTCCGACCCCAACTGCATCCAGCACTACAGGAATCCCGTTTTCATTTGCAGCGGCTGCTGAAAGCAGCATGGCTTCGATAAGTTCTGATGTTAATGTTCCAATGTTGAGCACAAGGGCAGAAGAAATTCGTGTCATATCGGCACATTCTTCAGGAGCATGGGCCATTACGGGAAGTGCTCCGAAAACTCTTGTCATATTTGCACTGTCATAAATAGTAACCCAATTGGTGATATGGTGAACCAGGGGTTTTATTTCTCTTATTGTTTTTAAAGGAGCTTTCATTAAAATTCCTCATAAACGTTTCAAAAGTTATTAGCAGCTATACTTAGTGTGGGCTTATGTAACTAATATAAATTTATTCCTGAATATAATTTACAATTCAACGTATTATCTTTAATCAAGAGGCACTAAGAGGCAAACAAATATTTGGTGAAGGGTGTAATTAGTAAAAAGTTATTCAGTAAGCTCTTGATTTTTAACTCTTTGCGCATTAGTATAAATATTCATTTTCTGGCCCCGAACAAAACCTACAATGGTAAGGCCTGCCTGCTCGGCCATTTTTATGGCAAGAGAAGTTGTTGCTCCTCTGGATGCGATAATCGGGATGTTGGCAACCAGGCATTTTCTTACCATTTCTGAAGAGAGTCTTCCTGAACAGGTCACAATAGTTTGGGAAAAATCCACATTGTGTTTCAGCCCGTAGCCTATTGCTTTGTCAAGGGCGTTATGCCTGCCAATATCTTCTATTACACAGATTTTCCCTTCAGGCCCAAAGAGCCCAACAATATGTATCCCGCCTGTTCGGGTATGGAGATCCGAAACAAGGGTTTCTTTCATTATTCTCTTTAGAGTGGAGATTTCGGTTTTCAATTCTGACTGGACTTTTGGAAGCCTGTCTGCGTCTACGAAAGAAGTATCACCTCCGCATCCTGATAAAACGGTTTTGCTAGAAAGCATAATTGAAAAAGGATTTTTTGTAAGAACACTTGCACTCAGGTTCACGGTCCCGCTTCCTTTTTCACCTTTTTCATAGTTTTCTTTTTCTTCGATGCGTAAGGATTCGATGTCTTCAAGTTTCCGGATTATTTTTTCCGTGTATAAAAAGCCTATTATAAACTCTTCAAGTCTTGCCGGGCTTATCATAGCGGTTAGAGCGTGCCGGCCATCTACAAAAACTGCAAAGGGAACTTCAATTACAACCTCATGGGAGAAGGGGACCAGGGCTCCGTCTTCACTCTTTATACAGGAAACAGCGGTATACATTTCATCCAAGATTCTCACACCATACGCGTAATAGCTTCAATTGTTTCTAAAAACAGATCAACCTCTTCTAATGTATTATATAAATAAAGGCTTGCCCGTACACATCCGTTTTCAAGTCCAATATGTCGCATCAATGGAATACAGCAGTGATCTCCGGAGCGGACAAGAATTCCTGCCCTTTCATCAAGCAAATAAGCAACTTCATGGGGATGAATTCCTTTTATATTAAATGAGACTACCCCGATCCTGTTTTTTAGGTTTTCCGTTTTTACATCTGTCGGACCATATACAGTAATGTGCTCTATATCCATAAGTCCCTCAAGCAGGCGTTTAGTGAGTTTTTGTTCGTGCTTGCAGACTGCATCCATTCCTAAGTTTTCAAGATATCTGGCCGCCTGTGCAAGTCCGATTGCCCCTGCAATATTTGGGGTTCCTCCCTCGAATTTCCTATAGCCTTCAGTTAAAGTGTAATCGTAATCTTCGACTTTGACATCCTCAACTGTGCCCCCACCTATGAAAAGAGGCGAAAACACTGACGCAACTTCTTTGTCCCGCATCCAGAGTACTCCGGTGCCCGTTGGTCCAAGCATCTTATGACCTGAAAAACACAAGAAATCGCAGCCCAGTTCCCGGGCTTTTACAGCAAAATGAGGAACTGATTGGGCCGCATCAATCAGAAGATAAGCCCCATACTCTTTACAGAGGGCAGCAATTTCCCTGATCGGGAGAACCGTGCCAAGTACATTCGAGACGTGACTTATCGCAACTAGCTTTGTGCCACCATTAGACGAATTAGCAGTTTTAGCAGTAATTGCTTCCTCAAAGGAATCCATATTAAAGATACTATCAGAGCCCGGATCTAACGATTCCACAACATCTACTTCTACGCCCTTCTGGCGCAGCCGAAGCCAGGGAAGAAGGTTTGAGTGGTGCTCCACAATTGTTGTAACTATCCTGTCCCCTGGATTCCAGTCCAGGCCAAGGGCAACCATATTGATGGCTTCTGTCGTATTTCGGGTAAAAACCGGAATTCCTTTCTCTCCGCCAATGAAGCTGCTGATTGAATCATGGGCATCCTGATATCTCTGTGTCGCAACCCTTGTTAGCCTGTGCATTCCGCGGCCTACATTGGATCGATAGTGTCGGTCATATTCATTCATTGCAGCTATCACAGGTTCAGGAATAAGGCTGGTTGCAGCACTATCCATGTAATGGAGATGTTTTGGGATCTCGAAATCAGCCACGCAGTCTTCAATTCTCATAACACTTCATCCATACTCCGTTCCTGTATACTTTAAGGTCGAGAGTTATATAAGAAAAACCCAACTTCACCAGCATTTCAATTATTTGGGATCGAACATTTATTGCCTTCTTGAATTCTTCTGGCAGCAATTCATTTCGAGCAATATTTCCATGCAGCCTCACCCTCGCAGGTCTGAAAACCCAAGGTCATGCAGGAAATCTTCGGCTTTTTCTATCATTTGCAGTATCTCAACTGTAATCTCTTTCCCATATGGAATTCGAGAGGCAAGACATGAAGCTGACGGTTTGTTCCAGAAAGAAAAGCCGCAATTTTGGGCCATCTGTCTGATATCTTTTTTCTCAATGCCTGTTGAGAGAAAGGGATGGAGAATGCCCTCTTCATTGCTTGCGCGAAGTCCAGGGTGATTTTCCTTGAGGTCAGAAGCATTAACTCCGTCAGCTATGTTTGAAATTCCCAGTTTTTTAGCTTTTTCTCGGAGTAGCCTTGCGGATAATTTTTTACAGATACAACAGCGATTTGGAGAATTCTTTTGAACTCTTCATTTTCGAGAATATGGAAAAGCACAACTTGGCAGGGTAATCCGAATTTGCGGGCAATATCTGCTGCATCTTTAGAAGCCCATCTTGGGACAAGGGGGCATCAAGCAGGGTACATTTGATTCTACCAGGGAGGGCTTCCTGTGCAAGTAATGCAAGTAAAGTACTGTCTATATCTTCTGAATATACTCTCTGAATATGAAACAAGTAAATAATCAAGGCCTGCAAGTTCTTTAAGCAGTATATCGTGCACGTTTTCCTTTTCCATAACTAGTACTCACGGTGACCAATACTCACGGTAATTTCGAATGCGTGTTACTGCCTTTTTCTGGAAGTATATAGCTTAAATTTTTAACTGAACAGGAATCCTCAGGGATTTTCAAATCTGTAAGCTTCTTGAATAGTTTTTTTCTAGTAATGAAAAACTCTTCTTTGTTTTTATTTAATCGCTAAACTGTTAGGATTGAGAAGCTTAAATGAATATTTTTGATTTTTTATCAAGAACAGTTTTTGGCAGTGTGCCGAAAGATCCGTAAAATTACAAATTTTGGAAGGTCATTTATTCGAAAATTCGACATCATTAGACCTATTTCGTGTTATGTATACGAAATTTTATCTCGAATTGACAGCAAATTTAGTGAACTGCCCAGTTTTTAAATTCATTTAAAAAATAGTTTACCCTTAAGAGTCTTATAGATAATTCGGATTTTAAAAAGGAGAACTAATAAGGATTTTCTTCCATAAACAGAAGTATATCCGGGATTAAGTTAAATTTACAGTTACGTAAATAAATTAGAGATTAATTTATCAAAGGGCGCATAAGGAAGTATACAATCCTGAGAAACTTTAAGCGAATGTATAAAGAGCTTCTCCGATAAATATTTCTAAATTGTGTAGAATAATCTCTAATTTTATGCCCCGAATTTAAACGCGTTAGCCGCCCTCGTAGTCCATAGCGTATTTGTTCACTTACCATTATCACATACCTGCAATAGAATTTATTTTGAGAATATTGAGAATATACTGCATAAATTCACGAGCCAATTTTTAGCTCCAATCTCACTAAAGGGAAGTATCTTATTCACAATCGTGAATATAATAATTTATAATTATATTTGTTAATATATAAATTTTCTTTTTCAGGCAAAAATCGCCTTTATCTCTCATTTCATCTTTTGGAAAGTTGTAAGTTATATTAATTAGGTCTTAAATATAAATATAAATCTCACTTTAAAAAGACCTTATAGTAAATTAATCGTTAATACTGAATATCTAAAGAATAAGTTGCAAAGTATATAGATTTTACTTTAATAAGTCAAACATGACTAAAAAAGAAAAATTAGGATATTTGAGCTGTAACTCTGCTCCAAATTATGCATGAATATTAAATAATGTTATAATGCTGGGTTTCTACAGTTTACAAATAAACTTTCAGATATTAGGGGGTTAGAATATTACAGGGGTTCTAACATTTTTGTAGGTACAAACTCCTTATTTAGAATTCGGTTCTTAAGTATTGTACAGAGTCTTTCTGCCCTCAACCTGTCGGACTGGCGCAGGGATACAGGGATGATCCCTTCGTCTATCTCGATAGCCCCAAGTTTTGCATGGAATACTCCTTCTGAACACTGGAAAGTACAGGTTCCGCAGTTGATGCAGAGCTCTCTGTTAATGGTGAAATCATTTGAGATTGCTTCTGTAGGGCAGGTTCGGAGTGCAGCACAGTCAGGGTGATGCAGACATCTGTCTTTTTCGACGCGAATGACTTTATCTGTACCTTCCCAGATATGCCCATAATTTACTCTGGAGTGAGCATTCCGCCCGTTTACATCGGAGACAGGTAAGGGAACATTGCAGTCCAGGATTTTTAAGCCTGAAAGGATTTCCTCATCAAGCACAGGTATGGGAACTGCAAGGGAAGTCAGACATTCAGGCCCATGCGAGGTTTTCATCCCTCCCATCATGCGCGGGTCCATATCTTTCATATCTGCAAAGGCGGAAACATTTAGTTTATCCGGGATGGCCCGAGTTCCTTTGCCCATGATATAACCCGGTGCTCCGTTTAAGAGTACTCTTGTACCTACTCCTATTGACCTTTGAGAAGGTTCGTTCTGTAGCGGATTAATTTCTCCACACCCAGAGACAGTTGCTTCTGTAAAGGGGCCTGTCAGGCCTGTTACAGAGAAAATAGTGCTGATTGTTGAAGAAGTGGGATTTATTATTGCGTGGTAATTCTTAAAAGCAAGTCTTGTAGTAATAATTCTCGCATAATCGATTTCCTCAAGGGTAACTCTATTTTCATAGCTTCTGCCGTGCGCTTCAACGAGAATATCAATTTCTTTTCCTTTTACAAGATCGCGGAAAAGATGCCCTCCCCCATATTTATCATCCGCATGAGCTGTTCCATTGATTACCAGATCCACAACTCCCAGGCGCTCATTAGGACAGGGGCCAGGTTGGGCAGGCACCCCATTAAGCCAGATAGCGTCCGCCCTTTCAAAACTATTTTTTTCTGCCACAGGCACCATCATAACTGCCATCGTGCCTGACATCACGCCAAAAGTTCCTGTAGTAACAACGTCCACATCATCAACGGTTATCTCCTGCCCATCGCGGACCATGGACTTTAGTTCCGAAGCTGTCAGGATTATTGCTTTTCTGGAGGCAATCTTTTCATTTATCTCTTCAATTGTTTTCATACTTTTTTCCCTTCTTTACCCTTGATTCCTTCCTGTTGTTTCTTCCCCTTCAATCTCTTTGCCAAAGTTTACAAAATCCTGATATCTTCAAGCCGAATATGAGTCCCATAGGGTTTTTGAAAAATCATGTTTACAAGAGCAGTATGAGCAAGGTCCATCATGCAGTTCCCGGGCAGGAAATATTGTCTGGTTCCAAGGACTGGAGGCTTTTTAATAACACTTGCAATTCCCTCAAAAGCATGGACGTGATAAGCCTGGACATCGTGGGAATCTTCCTTTCTTGCAGCAATAGGGCCTACAGTATGACATTCAAGTACACCTGTTATTGGATTTGCACTCAAAACCCTCAAAGCATGATAAAGGGGACATCCCGGGCCTGCAGGACGGCCAGTTACAAGGTCTCCTTTTTTAATC
>CAZFNE010000086.1:0-11428 GCA_964520335.1 uncultured Methanosarcinales archaeon
AAGCCAGGAGGAGACTGGTATGATAAAAAGGGAATTTTATACGGAACTACCCCTTATGCTGCAATAACTGTAACCGGAAGTAAAAATCCTGATGATGCATACTATGAATTTGATGTAACAGATCTTGTTCAAGACTATCTTAGTGGGAGATATGCAAATACGGGATTTCTTCTAAAAGCAAGGACTGAAGAAAACAACTATACTACCTTTTATAGTGCAGAGTATAAAAATGAAAACTTGATACCAAAATTGGATTTAATCTATAAGGAGACTTAATTTGAAAATTGATTTTTTAAATTCCGGATAGTAATCTAAACCCCTATACCGGAGTTTTAGAATTTCCTTTTAGGTTAAGGATTAATTCTTAAAAACTGTTGCTGAATCTATATCAAAATAAATTTACTGGATTAACTGATCATTGGGAATGAATTTTATAGAATTATCAAACCAAATTATTGATTTAATGAAAACTCAATATCTGACTTCTACCGGCTTCAGAATATGAAGCCATATATCTTCAAATTGTCAGGAAATATTAATTACAAAATTATCAAATATGATATCTTTTTCGGTCGATATTTTTATTATAGCAGAAAAATGATTATTGTTATTTTTCGGTTTAAACCTACTTTTTAAAAATTATTTTTTAGCTTTATCTTTAGATAAAACTATCTCAATTATAAGGCCTTTACACTATTTATTTTTGAGATATTGCATATTCAAATTTATATTATAAAGGCGTAAATTTATAATTAATGTAAAATTCTGTAAAAATTAATTTGAATACAAAGGCTTTTATTCCTTGTGGAAATTTCTTATTGAAGCTTGTCATATACTGAT
The DNA here is from genome assembly GCA_964520335.1 of uncultured Methanosarcinales archaeon. Lineage (GTDB taxonomy): Archaea > Halobacteriota > Methanosarcinia > Methanosarcinales > Methanosarcinaceae > Methanosarcina. The sequence continues at coordinate 841 of CAZFNE010000086.1, forward strand.
ACTTATTCAATTATTGTTTAAATAGATTTTAAGTTAATACTTGTAGTTACTAGGCGGATTTCCTGATTCAGAATTAAATATTCTATATTAGAAAAAGAACTATTGACTTCTGAGAAACAGGCATTCTGGTAAGAGAGTGGGATATAAGCGGAGCAATTAGATTCAAAAAAGTTTAAATATCACATTTTGATAGTAGGTGGAATCAAATTATTACAAATTTCCATAATTCTATTTTAATGATCTTATTTAAATATGCGTTAAAAACGGGATTTTTAAGGTGATATGGTGTCATATCAAAAGTTCGTAAGGGATGTTGGATTTATTGGCACGGTGCAATTACTTACGAGCCTAGGCAGTTTTTTCCTGCTTCCAATTATTACAAAAACCCTTGGGATGTATGATTATGGACTCTGGGCGCAAATCAATATTACAGTGTCGCTTATATCTTCTTTCGCCCTTATGGGCCTTTCCATGAGTTTTGTCAGATTTTTGTCTGCAGAAACGGAGACTAAAAAAATAAGAGAAGCGGTATATTCACTCCTTTTTTTTGTAACAGTCACAGGATCCATTGCTTCTTTTTTATTATATATATGTGCAGAACCCCTTGCTACATTAGGTTTTAAAGACCCTAATGCTACTTATTTTATCCAGGCAGGTTCTTTGTTAATTCTTTTAAATGTAATAGAATCCATATCCCTCTTTTATTTTAGAGTTTTCAGGCAAATAAAAAAGTTCTCATATTTTACACTTTTTGAAACAATGGGAAAACTATTTCTAATTTTAATTCTTCTGAAACTGGGATATGGACTTCTTGGGGTAATAATCGCGACATTAATAGTTCAGGGACTCATTTTTTTAATCTCTCTTCTTATCATAATATCCCAAATAGGTTTTATGATTCCAAGATTTATTTATATAAAAGAATATTTGCATTTTTCTCTCCCTTTAACTCCGAATGTCCTTGTCAGATGGGTTACAGAATCAAGTGATAGATATCTGATTACTTATTTCCTTGGACTTGGGAGTGTAGGAGTTTATTCAGCAGCTTATTCCATAGGAAACCTAATTCAACTTTTTGTAAGCCCTCTTCAGCTTATTCTTCTTCCTGAACTCTCAAAATTGTTCGATGAGAATAAAATTGACCAGGTAAGAATCTATATGGCTCATTCTTTGAGATATTTCCTTCTAATTACTATTCCTGCTGTTTTTGGGCTTTCTGCCCTTGCAAAACCTTTGCTAGGAATTTTCACAACTCAGGATTTTCTCTCTGGCTGGTTTGTGATTCCAATTATTGCTCTTTCTGGGCTGTTGGCTGGAATCTATCAAATTTTTGTTAATATAATGTTGCTTGTGAAGGAAACAAGGTCTACAACTTATATTAATATCGCTGCCGCAACTTCAAATGTACTGCTTAATCTCCTGCTTATACCCTCTATTGGAATAATGGGAGCAGCCTTATCAACCCTGTTCTCTTATTTTTTAATGATCGTACTTTGCATTTATATTTCCATGAAACATTTTATGTTCGACTTTTATTATTATGATATAGCAAAAAGTATCTTTTCTTCCATGACTATGTATCTCTTTGTTTCACATTTCGCAATTTCTAATATATATGAACTTTTTGGTGTGATAGCCATGGGAGCCTGCATTTATACTTTTGTAATGTTAATAATTGGGGGATTCAGTAAATATGAGCTTTCTATCGTAAAAAAACATGCTCCTCCTAGATTATAATTAATACTTTTTCTTTAACTCTTCCTGCTCTAATTTTACTGAACACAAATAAATTTTTACAGCCTCTTTTCCAATAAAAGACAGATCTCAAGATTAAGATCCGGAAATATTATTTAAGTCACGAGCCGAGTCCTTTATAATTAGTTTGAGGATTAATGAGATACTAATTATTTCATTTTGGAACAAATGCATATCTGTATAAATAGAATAAGATACTTTTTATCAGATACCTGGTCTGATAAAAAGAAATTACCAGCTTAGAAGAAATTAACGAAAGGTAAAGATGCAAAAAAATTATATTTTAATTTGAATTGATGCTTCTTTGAAAGAAATAAGGGATATACTTGATCTTAAATTGAAATGACTTCCATATTGTGAATATCTATGATAAGGTCAAAAAAAGACTACATATATTATTTAGAGGCAGACAAAATAGCCTTAGGTAAAAAAAGGAAGAAACCTATGCTTTTTGATGAAGTATGGATTTTTCAAAGATTACTAAGGAAAATTGAATACTATAAAAACTGTAAAAAATTTGTTTTTTATCGGCCTTATTATTATTACCTGTATTTAAAATTCCATCTACTCAGCAGATTTCTTGGTTTTCAGATAGAACCGAATGTTTTTGGCCCAGGGTTATCTATAAGTCACCCAGGCACTATTGTTATCAATGGGAGTGCAAGAGTAGGCGCAAACTGCAGGATACATGTATGTACTGTTATTGGAACAAAGGCAGGGTGTAAGGATTTAGCACCAAAGATTGGAAATAACGTTTATATTGGTCCTGGAGTAAAGATTTTTGGAGATATTGAAATTGCAGATGGAATAGCCATAGGAGCTAACTCTGTGGTAAATAAATCATTTACTGAACCTAATATCGGAATTGCAGGAATTCCAGCTAAAAAAATAAACGACAGAGGCTCCGAAAAATTAGTTATGAAAGCTACAGAAGTCTTAAAAAATAAGCAAAACAAATTAAGTAAAGAATCCTCCCCACACTACGAAATATATTCAAATGAGATACTTACAGCTATAGAAGGTAAATAAAAAAGTAGAATTAATTGGCATAAAAAATTACTTTTTATATTATTAATAAAAGCCTCTTGTAGAAAGTTGTTTTTAGGATTAATATTTGTTTCACAGTTGTCCCTCTACCCATTATCTAAACTTAGTTTTACATAAATTCAAACATTTATTGTATTGAGTTTTGCACCTTAATTTTAACACAGAGTAAAAATTTCTGTTATAAAAAATACTAAACAAAAAAGTAATCACTTATTAATTTCGGCAAGTAAGGCTTTTGCAGTCTCTCTTACACTTCTTTCAGAATTGTAAAAAGGTTTACATCCTAAAGCTTTTAATTTCTCAATTTCCAGTCTCATACGTGGCACATCTCCCTTCCAACCCCTGCTCCCCCCAGTATAAAGAAATTGTACGTCGGAAAGGCTCATTTCTTCAACAACAATTTTACCTATTGTAGTAGCATTTATAGTGTCTTCAGAGCCAATATTAAATATGTTTACATTTTCCTTGCTGTTTTCTATTGCAAATAATATTAACGCAACACATTCAGAAACATGTAAGTAAGATTTTTCCTGCTTACCGTCGCCTAGAATCTCAAGCTGGGAAGGATCACTTTGCAGTTTATTTATAAAATCTACTATAATTCCATGGGTTCCACGAGGCCCAACTATATTCGCAAAACGGAAAATCCAGGCCTGTAAATCAAATGTATGGGAATACGCAGTAATAAGGGCTTCACAGGCGAGTTTTGAAGCGCCATAGAGGGAGATTGGGACAAGTGGGCCATAATTTTCTGGAGTAGGCATTATACTGGCTTCTCCATAAACTGTAGAAGTTGATGTAAATGCAATCTTTTTAACCCCATTTTTTCTAACTGCTTCTAAAAGGTTGTAAGTTGCCTGGATATTCTGGTCAAAATGAACTTTAGTATCCGAAGCTCCAAGTTTGACGTCCGGGTTTGCAGCTACATGACAGATAAGGTCAATACCTTTGCAGGCCTTTTCTATTGAATTCTGGTCAAGCAGGTCTCCTCTTATCAATTTAAAATTAGAGGCTTTAATATGATGCTCAATAAATTCTAGCTTTCCAGAGCTTAAATTATCAAAGACGATGACTTCGTTTCCGTTTTTGATAAGATTGTCAACTATATGGCTTCCTATAAAGCCAGATCCTCCTGTTACAAGGATTTTATTATTTGCAAGCATGTAAAATCGTTAATTAATCTCTCATTACCTTATTAAAATTTTCTATTTTCCAACTATTAGGGAATTCTTACTTTATTTAACTTTAAATTGGAAAAATATTATAAGGAATATAAAACATCATGGAAGAAAACTACTTTAAATTAAATCGAAGATAACATTCTCAGAGAAGATTTTACTGGAGAGTTAATTTTGACTATTAAAAAAGCGCTTATTCCAGCAGCCGGACTTGGGACTCGTTTCCTGCCTGCCACCAAGTCAATGCCAAAGGAAATGCTCCCTATTATTGATACACCTGTAATCCAGTATGTTGTTGAAGAAGCAATTGCCTCAGGGATTGAAGACATTATTATTATAACAGGCAGAGGCAAGAGGGCGATTGAAGATTATTTTGATGATTCACCTGAGCTTGAGATGCATCTTGCAAAGAAACATAATATTGAACTTTTAAAGTTAGTCAGAGATGTTTCATCACTTGTAGATATTCATTACATCCGCCAGAAGGAACCAAATGGACTTGGAGACGCAGTGCTCAGGGCAGAAAACCATATTGGAGACGAACCTTTTGCTGTACTACTTGGCGATGATATTATTGTGAACGACAAACCCTGTACTGCTCAGCTAATTGAGAATTTTGAAAAATATGGCAGGTCTACTTTAGCAGTGGAAAATGTCCCTTATGAAAAATTAAGTAGTTATGGGATTATAAAGGGAAAACCGCTTGAAAATTCTCTCTATATTCTGGAAGATATTGTAGAAAAACCATCTCCAGAAACCGCCCCTTCAAATATGGGAGCTATTGGGCGTTATGTATTCACACCTGAAATCTTTGATTGCATCAAGGAAGCCGGAACTGGAGTCGGGAGCGAAATCCAGCTTACAGATGGAATAAAATTATTAAGCAAATCCCAGATGATATATGCTTGCAGGTTCAAAGGAAAAAGGTTTGATACTGGAGACAAACTAGGCTATATAAAGGCAATTATAGATTTCGCACTTAAAAATGATAGCCTTAAGGATGATGTGCTCGAATACTTGAATTCACTTGTGAATTCTAAGGATAATCCTGTAGAAGACGAAGCCTAAGAATTTATCTAAAATCCGCAAAATCAAGTTACAGAGAACTGTATTAAAAGGAAAAATTCTGCAGGTTTTACCAGCAGAGTCCTTCATAATTTATATTTTTTGCTTTAATAACTCTTCTTCCATCGATTACTACTTTTTCTTTCATATTATTAAATTCTGAATCAAGCTGCTTAAATTCATCCCACTCCGTCATAACAAGGCAGGCATCAGCACCTTTAAGAGCTTCTCCTGCTTCCTCAAAATATGAAATTGCTGGAAACACCTTTTTCATATTTTCTGTTGCCATTGGGTCATAGGCTGAAACTTTTGCCTCAAGTCTTAAGAGTTCAGCAATAACAGGTATAGCCCTGGATTCCCGGATGTCATCAGTATCATTTTTAAAAGCCAGGCCAAGGACTGTAATTTTTTTATTCTTGATGTTCCCTACCTTTTTTTGAAGAATTTCAGTCATCAGAAGGGGCTGTTTTTCATTCACTGCAATTACTGACTCAAGGAGCACAGGAGAATATCCGATTTCTTTTGCTTTGCCTATAAGGGCTTTAACATCTTTTGGGAAGCAAGAGCCTCCAAAACCTGCTCCAGAATTTAAAAATCTTGGAGAGATCCTATAGTCCTTACCTACAGCTTCCATAACTTCATAAGTATCTATTCCCAATTTTTTACAAATATTTCCTACCTCATTGGCAAAGGAAATTTTAGTTGCAAGTAATGAATTATTAGCGTACTTGATCATTTCTGCGGTCACCGGATTTGTGCGGGTAATTCCACATTCAAATGTCCGATATAACTCTGAGACAAGATCACCTGATTTCTGATCAATTGATCCAATAACTATTTTATCAGGATGCATAAAATCATAAATCGCCTTTCCTTCCCTTAAGAATTCAGGATTCATTGCAACCCCGAAATCTTTTCCAGCTTTTTTTCCCGATATTTCTTCAAGAATAGAAAGAACAATTTTTTCCGTCGTTTCAGGTACAACTGTACTTTTGACAACTACTACATGGTACCCTTTTTTCTTTGACAGGGCTTCTCCGATACTTGCTGCTGCTAAACGGACAATAGAGAGGTCTATATTTCCGTCTTCCCCAGAGGGAGTTCCTACACAAATAAAAGAGACATCTGTCTCGTTAACTGCAAATTCGTAATCAGTTGTTGCAATCAGTTTTTTCCCAGAGTATTTTAATAAAAGTTCCTTAAGGCCTTCCTCGTATATTGGAGGAATACCCCTGTTTATTTGTTCGACTTTTTTCTCATCAATATCTACACAAATTATTTCATGACCTATATTTGCAAAACATGCAGCTGTAACAGAACCTACATATCCTGAACCTATAACGGAAATTTTCATATTTCTGTCCTCTTACTTCAATATGCAGACTAATAAATTCTAACTTTTATTTATTTTTTGATGCAATTATCTACATTTTAAACCTTAATTTTCTTATAGAAATCTCTTTTGGGGGGTCAAATCCGGGTTTCTTTCCTATTCATATATTTATATAGTTTAACTGTTGTATATAGTAAGGATTTTACAGTAAACGTTATAGTACATGTGGTAATATTAAATTAAAAGAGTTTGGGGATTATAATGTTTTTAATGCTTGCCATCGGTGCTGAGAGGCTTATTGAAGGAAGTTCTTTTCCTGGTTTAGGAATTTGCTTTCTTTATACTAATTTCGGAGTCCCTGTATATTATCAGATCGTAGTTTTAGGACTTATTTCTCTTTTCGGGATGAAAGAGATGCTTTTGGTTTCTAAAAGAAAAGATCGTTTATCACTAGATTCTATGGATATGGGGATTTTACCTTTGGTAATATGTTTCATTACTGTTTTTCTTTTTATCGGTTTTGAAATAATTTTTTCACAGCTTTACCCATAAGTTTCAAAAATTTTTTTATTTTTTTAAAAAAATTATTTATCTCTTTAAGTCGGGAATAACAACATAATTCTTAACCTGATATATGATTATCTCTAGATTTAAGATCTGTAACTGAAGATTATCATCTTTGGAATTTTAAGGATCTTAGTTCAGAAACATTGATCTCCATAACTATTTATTGTTAAATTATTTATCTTCTTATCATAATAGAATTTGTTAGTGGTCGGGTCTGTGCAAAAAATTTAAGATCTTTTAGAACGTTATTAAAAGGGAGTGCCTCTGGTTATATGGCAAAATAATCAGTACCTATAGCATTAAAGGAACCCCATAAAGTTTCTTTGAAGGCGAGGTCTGAGATTAAGGCGTAATCAGGAATCTATTGTCATTTATTTGTTATGCGGGCAGAAATATTTTCCTGATATAAAAATTTATTTTAAAGTACTAAATTGAGAATCAAGTCTTTGCCTGTTATTAGTGGGGCTTTTTGCAAAGCAAACTATTAGTCTTTCATAATATTAGCAAACATAAAAAATAGGGGAGTGAAAAATTGAAGGTCCTTGTTGAGATAGGGCATCCTGCACACGTTCATTTTTTTAAGAATACTATATGGAGTCTTGAAAAAAAAGGTCATAAAGTGATAGTTGTCTCAAGGGACAAAGATGTTGTAATTGAGCTATTAGATGCTTATAAAATTCCGCATTATGTTTTAAGCACAGTTAAAAACGGAAAGATCCATTTATTTGAAGAGTTATTGGTCAGAGAAATTAAATTGCTGGATATTGCCCGTAAATTCGATCCAGATCTATTTATGGGAATTCTTTCTCCACCTGCAGCACATGTAGCCTGGATGCAAAGAAAAAAATGTGTAATATTTAATGACACAGAGCATGCTGAAATTGCTCAGAAATTAACATATCCTTTTTGCGATGTAATCTGTACCCCCTCGTGCTTTAAAAAAGATGTAGGCAAAAAACAGGTCAGATACGATGGTTACCATGAACTGGCATACCTGCATCCTGCATATTTTACTCCACAACCTGGAATCCTGAAGGAACTTGGATTAAAGGAAGGAGAAACATTTGTAGTTCTGCGCTTTGTTTCATGGGGAGCACATCATGATGTTGGGCATCATGGGATTGAAAATAAACTGGTACTCGTTAAAGAACTTGAGAAACTTGGAAAAGTTTTTATTACATCAGAAGGCCCTCTAGCTGAGCAATTCGAACCCTATAAGATCAAAGTAGCTCCTGAAAAAATTCATCACCTATTATATTATTCTACGCTTTATTTGGGAGAGGGAGCGACCATGGCCGTTGAGAGTTCTATCCTGGGGACTCCGTCGATATATGTCTCAACTCTTGCAGGCACTATGGGGAATTTTTCAGAACTGGAAGAAAAATATGGACTGCTTTTCAATTATAGTGATTCTGAAGCTGCCCTATCACATGCTATAGAGCTTCTCAAGGATCCTGAGCTTAAGAAGAAATGGGCATTGAAAAGGGCTGCTCTTCTTCGGGATAAGATCAATGTTACCGAATTCATGGTTAAACTTATAGAGAGTTTCCCTGAGAAGAAATCAAAAATTCCACTATCTTCGGTTTCGGATGAGAGTTATGCATGAGTTGTTAAAGCAAAATCCGGAAATCTGGGACCTTTTTACCAGAAAAGAAGAATATTCCCCAGAAAAACTTGATGAGCATGGACGTTTTACATGCGCTTACAATGATATTAAAGCAGCGTGTGACCCTCATGTTTCAAGGTATTTGGTACAGCAAGGTTTAGAACTTGAATTTCCTGAAAATAAAAGTTTTGCTGTTTGTTTAACCCATGATGTAGACGATATTTATCCACCTTTTATTCATAGCTTGCTTTCTACGGCTCATTGTTTAAAAAACTTTGATCTTCAACACTCAGCAGCCCAGCTCCTCTGGAGATTCAGAGGAAAAGAATACTCCCCTTATTTGAATCTCGATAAAATTATGCACCTTGAGGCCAGTTATAACGCAAAATCCTCTTTTTACTGCATTACTGCAAAGCTTGATCCTGTAAGGTTCAGGTATGATATAGAAGATATGAAATCTTTACTTGGAGAAGTTTCCGATAATGGGTGGGAAATAGGGCTTCATGGAGGATATTACTCATATAATAACCTCGAAGAAATAAAAACCGAAAAAGAAAGGCTTGAAAATGTTCTGGGGAAAGACGTCATTGGTTTTCGTAACCATTACTTAAGATTCAAAACTCCAGAATCATGGGAAATACTAAAAGATGCTGGTTTTTATTATGATTCTACTTTTGGATATTATGACTGCATAGGATTCAGGAATGGGATGTGTCATCCGTTTATTCCCTATAACCTTAACACAGGACAGGAGATAGAAATTCTTGAAATTCCATTATGCATAATGGATACAACACTTTTTAATTACATGCATCTAGATTTTAAGCAAGCGTGGGAATATACTAAAAACCTTATCGATACTACGGAAAAGCTTAACGGGGTCATTACTCTCCTCTGGCATAACTTTGTTTTCAGTTGCAATTTCCGAGAAGATTGGATGAAACTGTACGAAAAAATACTGCAGTACTGCTCCGAAAAAGGAGCCTGGCTAACCAGTGGAGAAGAAATCTACAGGTGGTGGGAAAATCGAGCCTGAGTCAAAAGGAAGATATGTGCTGATTACACCAGCAAAGAACGAAGAGCAGAACCTCCCTGAAGTTTCAAAATCAATAATAAATCAGACTGTTAGACCTGCTCTCTGGATAATTGTTGATGATGGAAGTACAGATGAAACCCCTAATATTCTTGAGGATCTTAAGGCTATCCATCCCTGGATTCAAAGCACTAGACTTCCTCCAAGGCCAAGAGACATCACTTTCCATTATAGTTATGTTTGTAAACAGGGTTTTGACAAGGCTCTTGAATATTGCGGGGACACAAATATAGAATTTGAGTATATAGGCCTTCTCGATGCAGATAGCATACTTGAAGAAAACTATTTTAAAAAGCTCTTAAACGAATTTGAGAAAGATAGTTCTCTTGGAGTTGCGAGCGGAAGTGTATATTATGATGTTGAAGGAAAGCTTTCCAGGGAAATGACTGACAAAAATCTTCCTAGAGGCACAGGAAGACTCTGGAAAAAGAAATGTTTTTTTGAGACCGGGGGTTACCAGGTTGAACCTTCTCCAGATTCAATTTCCAATATAAAGGCATTATTAAGAGGTTGGAAAGTTACGCAATTCCCTGAAATTATCCAAATTCAGACACGTGAAACAAGTGCTGCTAACGGGCTCTGGCGAGGATACATTAAAAACGGATGGATGAGCTATTACCTCGGAAAGAATCCTTTCATAGCTATGTCAAATGTAATTTATCGCTCTTTAAAATATCCATATTATACAGGAATTGCATACTTTTGGGGATATGTTAGCTCAGCTATTAAAAGAGAAGAAAGGATCCAGGACCCTGAGATAAGGAATTATTATAGAAATCAGGGAATTTCAGGCCTCTATTCCAGGATTTTGGGAACTTTTGGACGAAATCCACGAAATCCACAGAAGAGACAAAATTGAAGTTAGTAACTATCCGTAAAAATAATATTTTTATAAAGGTGATATTTTGAAAATGCTTTTTATGGATATAGTAAGGCCTCTCTCG
>CAZFNE010000087.1:0-11392 GCA_964520335.1 uncultured Methanosarcinales archaeon
ACTACATTTAGGCGGATTTATAACTTTCAACCCAGAGATTTTTTTTGAATATATTTATTATAATATATTCGAGAAAGTATTTTAATCTAATTTACAAAAAATACCTCAACCGCGTAAGTCCTATAGTATTTGCATAGATAAAGGTTATAAGTTGCATACAATGGAAATTGTAGAGGATTATGTACACCTGTTCTTAGAACTTCATCCAAACAATTCTTTGTCAGAAGTGATTCAAAACCTGAAACGAATTAGTTCTTATAGACTTTTCAAGCTTCATCCAAAATTGAAAAAATACTATTGGGGTGGGAGCTTATGGTCAAAAGGAAAATTCTATAGATCAGTTGGAAATGTAACAGCAGATACTATAAAACATTATATTAGAGAATCACAGAAGAAGCCAAAAGTAAAGTTTCATTCTTCTGGATTAAGAAATTCTGGTCAAAAAATAATCGATGATTTCTAAACCAAAAAACCGGGCCGCACGCAATTTGATTTCCAAATTCTTCTATCTCCAATTATCGTCAAAGGGGATTACAAGCCCTGATATTCTCCAATTAGGAAAAGCTCCTACCTTTTGATTATAGGTTAATTTTAGGTAAGGCCTGAAAGCTGCACATATGTAAAAATAGGACAAAAATATAAGAGGAAGAAAATAAAGAGAGTAAAAACCAGTATAAAAAACCAGATAATACAAGAAATTCGTAAATAAAATTAAAGAATCAGCCCTTATCCCTTTTTTCCTTTCGCTACCGACCGCTCTATTTGCTCTTTAATTTTCTTCACGGCCTCACTTTCTTTCTCATCTGCCGGTTCAATCCATGGTTGAGTGATACGCCGTGTTATCCTGCCACTGAGGGGAGGCTCGGGGTAAGCTCCTATATCATAAAGGGAGTAAACGTGGAAATTCACCGGCTCTTCCTGATAACACGACCATACAGCTTGCCTAATTATTTCTGGGTCTCCTTTAAATTGGAGGTCGATTAAGGTAACCTGCTTTCGGAAACGTTCGATGAATTCGATTGGCAAATTGAATAGAAAAGGATGCGGTGAATCTGTTCCAATAATACGCTTTTTTTCATCAACCCCATTTGAAAACAAAGCCTTTAGAGCTTCTCCGGTTAGATGCCCAGGGGATTCTGGCCCCCCGAGAATTAAGTAACGAATATTTGGATTAGCAACGATATTGCATATTATCTTCTCAAATCCGATATTCTCGGTTTGCACCGTTCCAGAAAGTGCCGCTCCACTTTCTATCCCAGCTCTTACAAGCTTTTCAACTTCAGGTGAAATCTTGTCTGCATCAGTGTTCAAAATAATCGCAATTGCAACAGGAGAGAAATCATTCCCTCTTAGATACCTGCCTTCCTCTGGAGGATAATCTGAATGTGGACTCACCTTTAACATGTTATTTCCCACTTCCTTCATATATACAATATAATACTTATTTGTTATAAATATGTGTAAAATACATTTGTGAAGGCCACAGACCACCTGAAAAATCAGTATAAACCTTCACAATTAGGAAATTTAATCAATATCATCAAAAGAAAAATAATACACAAAGGCGAGAATTATAATGTCAAACTGCAGAAATATTATTTCCGCAACAAAACTTGAAAAAGCATTCCACTTTATCAAATGCCCTCTGATATCCTTGAAAAGATGCTGGAGCCAAAACATCCAAACTTTTTATTCTATTTTTTTACTATGTTGTATGCATCTGTTATTGCAAATATCCAAGAATCGCAGAGTGTAAAAAATTCTATAATAAGAACTGTCAAACAAATGCTAAACTCTTTATGCAATGAGTATTGATGATCCACGAAGAAGGTCTCCTGCTTTTTTCCTTCTAAATCTCAGTTAACGCTTATTATGTGGTTAAATAAGGTAAATTTTGCCGCAATATGAACGTATGAATATCTCGTCTTTTATAGTATATATTGGCTTCACAATTGTGAATAGTGTAATATAATTCACGATTGTGAACAGACATACATTAGGTGAATATTACAGCTGAGGAAGTAACAATGACAAATTACGCTGAAACCGTTGCAACTCAGTGCATTGAATGCGGTCAATGCACAGATGAATGTGATTTTTTAATTGCATATGGAAAGAAGCCTAAAGATCTGGCTGATGAAGCGTTAAATACAAATTTTACCGATTATCCTGTGTTACCCTATTCGTGTAATATCTGTGGGTACTGTCAGAAGGTCTGCCCTGAGAATTTGGATCTTGGACTTATGATAATGGAGGCACGGGAAAAGTTGGTCTCAGATGAAATCGGACCACTTCAAAGTCACAAGCCTGCAATTGAAGGACAGGAGTTTTACCTTTCAGAGAATTTTAGGATTATCTCTGCAGGGAAGGAAGCAGAATCTTGTGATGCGGTTTTTTTTCCAGGCTGTGCTCTTTCTGCGTATTCTCCGGATATTGTCAAGGAAACATATTCATTTCTTAACTCAAATTATGCCAATATAGGAATTGTACTAGGATGCTGTGGAGGGCCGTCAGAGCTGATTGGAAAAACTGATTACGCCAACAAAATAACAGGACAACTTGAGCAAGATATAAAGCGAGTAGGCGCCTCCGAAATTATTGTGGCCTGTCCATATTGTTACAAACGGCTTTCCGAAAGATTGACTAATCTAAAGCCAGTTTCGCTTTATAAGGTGCTATCTGAAGCTAGAACTAAATTTCCAGTGAAAGAAAACAGTACCTACTCTATTCATGATCCATGTTCTGCACGCTATCAACCGGAAATTCAGGATTCTATACGCTCTTTGATCTCTATAGCGGGATATACAATTGATGAGCCTGCTCATAACCGGGAAAATACCCACTGCTGTGGAATGGGAGGAATGGTATTTTTAGCAAATCCAGTTGTTGGTGCAGCAAAGGCACAGAGAACTATTCGTGAATCTCCTTTTGATCTGGTTACCTATTGTGCAACTTGCCGTGATATCTTCGCAGGTCAAGGAAAAAAATGTGTCCATCTGCTTGATCTTCTGTTCAACAAAAATCCGGCTGAACAAGCAGCAAAGGTCCCTAATGCTCCGGAAGTTGCAGCGAATAATATGAAGGACTTAAACCAGTGGGTAAGAAATTTAGCTAAAGAAATAAAGCACGAATCAATTTTGAATCAGTGGGTAGGGAATTCAACGGAGGAAATTAAGCATGAGTCTAAATAACCAACCTACACGTGGGATCATCCCTGTCCTGTGTGTTATCATCTCATCTATAATTTTTATTGGAGTTGGTCAGGGAACTTTAGGAATAGATTATGGTATGCTGAGTGTATATGCCCTGTTCTTTGTCTGGACTGCATTTATTGTTTCGCTTGCTGGAAATTGGCCATTAGAGAAAGTAAAGCAACCTCTACGAGGATTTTCTTATTTAGCAATCTGCCTGATTATTGGAATACTGCATCCATTTGTAATCTCATGGCTTGGGTATGGACCAGATACATACTGGCCATTGATATCGAATCTCTTTCTTGGAATTGGAATAATTATTGCTTTTGATAATCCTTTTGTTAATGGTTTTTCCAAACCTAAAGCTGTTTTTTTCAACGCTCTTTTCTGTTATGTTTTTGCCATAATCCTTATGCTGGGATATGGTTTTGTTCCATCGATCTGGTTCGCAATGTTTGTATATTACTTCTTCTGGGTAGAGAAATGGCCATTGCAAGAGGTTGCTCAACCAGTGAAGGGAATTCTATCTTTTGCCGTTTTAGGATTCTTGAGTCTAATTTTCTTACAGGCCTATAGTTTAGCAGGTACGAGTTTCTTTAAACCTGAAGGGGGACTCTTCTTCGTCCTTTTTGTATGGTGGCTCGTTACGTTTTCATGGAACCTAGAAACATGGCCTGCTCAGAAAATTGCTCAGCCGGTAAAAGGGATTATTGGCCTTATTATATCGCTGGTTTTGACTGGTATATCATATGTCATAATCTTAGAGACTTTCGGAATTGATCCAGGCATAGCAGGGAGTATAGTTTGGGTCTTTGTCTCCTGGCTCTATACATGGGATATTGTCCTTGCCAAATGGCCAGCAGACAAAAGTACAGGAATAAATCAGAGCTATGAACTGCCAGAACAAGTCGTAACAGCATAATGTACTTTTAATGCTTCAAGATAAATATATGTAATATGTTCCATGATTTGAGTTCTGCCAAAATATTGGTCTTTGGTATGATCAATTATACAAAAAAAAGTATATCGGTTTACTCAAATCATGACTAAATTTAGATCTTTGATAAATAGGAAAGAATTAAAAGAAATTTAAAATTTAGCAAATTTATTGTCCTGCTTTCGTAGACTTTAAATATATTAATATCTTTTTTACATTGGTAAATATTTGATAATAATTTTTTTACGGATTACCTGGGATTAGGTTTATTAGTAGTTTTCTCTGGATTTGAGATAACCAATTTAATTTATCAGAAGATGTTTTTCGGAAGCATTTGACAATGAAAAGCAATTTCAATGCATATATGAATATATTTGCATAAAATCATGTATACTTAGTAATGTTGCGAATGCAGTTTACATATCCAATACAATGCTCAAGGAAGTAAATGGGCATTTAATATTTTTATGGTGTTTAGATGTCATATCAGAGGTTTGTAAGGGACGTTGGCTTTATTGGAATAGTTCAGGTGTTAACAAGCTTGAGTAGCTTCCTAATACTGCCGATACTTACAAAAAGCCTTGGGACATACGACTATGGCCTCTGGTCTCAAATCACTATTTCTGTTTATCTGATCTCTCCCCTTGCACTTATGGGTCTTTCAATGGGTCTTGTTAGATTTCTATCTTCTGAAACAGATAAAGAGAAAATAAAGGAAGCTTTCTATTCTATTCTTTTTTTCGTGACTATATCTGGCTTTCTGGCTACTTTTTTATTATACATATTTGCAGAACCTCTTGCAGAATTTGGTTTTAAGGATCTGCAAGCGGCTTATTTTATCAAAATAGGTTCCCTTTTGATACTGGTGAATGCAATTGAGCCAATAGTGCTTTATTATTTCAGGGTATTTAGGCAGATCAATAAATTTTCTTCCCTTACCCTTATAGAAACGTTTGGGAAGTTAGTTTTTAGTCTCGTTCTCCTTAAAATGGGATATGGGCTTCTTGGTGTGATAACAGCCACGTTATTCGTGCAGAGCATTGTTATTTTAATCGCTTTTCTGATCATTGTATCACAAATAGGCTTTAGAATCCCCAGATTTACTTATATAACTAAATATCTGCAATATTCTCTTCCATTAACTCCCAATTCTCTTGTGAGATGGGTAACTGAATCGAGTGATAGATATCTGGTTACTTACTTTCTCGGTTTAACTAGTGTAGGCATATATTCGGCAGCCTGTTCCTTTGGCAGCCTTATCCAACTTTTCGTAACTCCTCTTCAGATTATTCTTTTCCCAGAACTTTCTAAACTATATGATGAAAATAAAATTAACGAAGTAGAAGCTTATATGTCTTATTCTTTGAGATACTTTCTTCTCATCTCTGTCCCTGCAGTTATTGGAATCTCAGCTCTTGCAAAACCTTTACTTCTCATATTCACAACTGAGGATTTCCTTTCAGGTTGGCTTGTTATTCCTATTATAGCCTTCTGTGGGCTTCTTGCAGGAATCGTTCAAATTTTTACTAATACACTACTAATTGTCAAAAAAACTAAAGTGCCGACTTACATCAATTTTACTGCGGCGGTTTTAAACATTATAATTAACTTCTTCCTAATACCTTCATTAGGTATTGTCGGAGCTGCTCTCTCGACGTTACTCTCATATTTCTTTATGGCTATTCTCTGCACACATATGTCTCTAAAATATTTCAAACATGACTTTTATCCTTATGATATTTCAAAAAGCATTTTATCCGCCGTGATTATGTACTTGTTTGTTTCCAATTTCGAAATCTCC
Organism: uncultured Methanosarcinales archaeon; assembly: GCA_964520335.1. GTDB lineage: Archaea > Halobacteriota > Methanosarcinia > Methanosarcinales > Methanosarcinaceae > Methanosarcina. The sequence continues at coordinate 5,933 of CAZFNE010000087.1, forward strand.
AGTATCTATAAGCTTGTCGGAGTAGCAGGAATTGGGGTAATTGTTTATTTATCTTCAATGTTTCTGTTAGGAGGTTTCAGTAACCAAGAACTCTCTTTAGTAAGAAAATATTTATTTTAAGTCAAAATAGATTCTCTGAAATTTAAGGTTTAAGCTGTATAGGTTTGTATATGTTTAATGAGGTTGCCTTATTTAGGTCAACGTTGTAAACCTATATCGTTAGCTTATTTTAGCGACAAAATTACGAGGTAGAACCAACTGTTAAGTCTAATACGATCAATAAGTTTTCAGATCTTTTGAGACTGAGGTTTCCGTCCATCATTTTGAATATTATCTTTATATTTATAATTTACAATAAAAAAATAAAACATAAATTTTAAATAGTTATATGATTATAATTGCATATAGTCATACTAGGTTATGATACTATGGATGTTGTTTACATACTTAAGGCATTGGCTGATGAAAATAGAATAAGGATACTCAATATTTTAAAAGATAATGAATTGTGCGTTTGCGATATTGAGGCTATACTAGGCATCAAACAATCTAATGCTTCTAGACACCTAAATAGACTGAAGATAGCAGGAATAATTGATTCCGAAAAGAAATCTCAGTGGGTTTACTATAGATTGAAAGACGAGACGTTTGTGAAATTTCCATTTCTCTCAACAATTATTAATGATGAAATGGGAAAAATCAGCATCTGTAAAGAAGACTTAGAACTTCTGAAGAAAATTAAAGCAAGCGGTAGAACTTGTGATTGATCGAAAAGTAATAAGAATTAATAAAAATGGAAGTGTTTGTTTTGGAAAACTCAGTTTCATCCAAATTATCATTCTTGAATCGTTATTTAACCTTATGGATTTTTCTGGCCATGTTTGTCGGGGTAGGGCTTGGTTATATTTATCCTGGCTTTGCAGATTTCCTAAAGAGTTTATCCATAGGTACAACTTCGATCCCTATAGCCATTGGTTTAATAGTAATGATGTATCCACCTCTAGCACGAGTAAAATATGAGGAACTGGGAGCTGTATTTAGAAATCACAAAGTATTAGGTTTGTCGCTAATACAAAACTGGGTCATTGGCCCTATTTTGATGTTTATACTTGCAATTGTCTTTTTGAGAGATTATCCTGAATACATGGTAGGCGTTATCCTGATTGGCCTAGCAAGATGCATTGCCATGGTAATTGTCTGGAATACTCTGGCAGACGGAGACAACGAATACGCTGCTGCCCTTGTTGCTTTTAATTCAATCTTTCAACTGGTTTTTTACTCAGTCTATGCTTACTTCTTCATAACCGTAGTACCACAATGGCTGGGACTTACCGGTATGGAAATACACGTTTCCGTTGGGGAAGTTGCTCAAAGTGTTGCAATCTATTTGGGAATACCTTTTGCTGCTGGTTTCTTAACTAGGTATTTCTTGCGCCCTTCAAAAGGTGCTGATTGGTACGACAACAAATTCATTCCTACAATAGGCCCGATTTCTCTTTATGCTCTGCTATTCACGATTATTGTAATGTTTTCTTTGAAAGGAGAATATATTGTCACCTTGCCATTAGATGTGGTCAGGATTGCAATTCCACTCTTAATCTATTTCCTGATCATGTTCAGCGTCTCATTTTTTACCTCTATGAAGATGGGGGTTAACTATGGACAGACAACTGCCCTTTCTTTTAGTGCAGCCAGCAATAATTTCGAACTTGCAATAGCAGTGGCAGTAGCAGTTTTCGGTATTGACTCAGGACAGGCCTTTGCAGCAGTAGTAGGGCCTTTAATTGAAGTGCCTGTAATGATAGGCCTTGTGAATGTAGCACTGTCCTGGAGAAGAAAATATTTTAAGAAAGGTTACAGCTCAGCTTGAAGGCATATTAAGAATTAGAGCCAGAACAAAAGAGTTCCTACAACTTTGGTTTTAAAAACAGCTGAACTGAATATAAGTGGAGTTATTTCCTTTATTTTGAGGATTTAGCTCTTACTTTAGTTGTATTTTTGATTGAGAAAATCAGATGACAAGTTGCATTACTATTTAAATGACTGTCAAAGTTAGTTCATTTTCTTTGCAGAGGAAACATAACAGGAGTATTTTCGTATGCAATATAGCCTTGGGATTGATGCAGGAGGTACCTACACTGATGCTGTAATTATAAGGGATACCGATGGAGCCATTGTTGACTCGAATAAGGCGCGTACCACGTATCCAGACCTCCATCCAGGCATCAAAAACGCAATAGACGGCCTGAATCCTGAATACACAAAAAACATAAAATTAGTCTCAGTTTCCACAACCCTCTCCACTAACACAATTCTTGAAGGGACTGGGTTTCCAGTAGCCTTAATTCTTATTGGGGATCATCCTTTCGAAAAACAGTTGCCTACGAAATATGTGCTTTTTGCCTCCGGTGGACATGATCATAATGGAGAAGAAGAAAACCCACTAGACCTGGAAACTATTGAAAATTTTGTCCTACAGGTAAAGGATAAGGTTTCTGCATTTGCTATTTCTTCTTTTTTCAGCACAAGGAATCCTGAACATGAGCTGAAAGTAAAGGAACGAATTCTTGAGCTTACAGGACTTCCTACTGTTTGTGGGCATGAGCTTTCTCAGGAGCTTGGAGCCTATGAAAGGGCAGTTACAGCCTTCCTTAATGCTCAGCTAATTCCAATAACAAGGCAGTTCGTGAAGTCTATAATTAAAGATATAGAAGAGCGAGGAACTAATGCCCGGCTTCTTATGCTTAAATGCGATGGATCAATAGTTGGGATAAAAGACGCCTTGAAAAAACCGATAGAGACGATTTTCTCAGGTCCTGCAGCAAGCCTTGTAGGAGCCTCATATCTTTCTGGACTTGATACTTGTGCTGTAATCGATGTGGGAGGCACGAGCACGGATATTTCCTCAATCTGTATGGGAGTTCCTGATCTTAGCAGTGAAGGGGCAATTGTGGGCGGCTGGAAGACCCGTGTCAAGGCCATAAGAATGGAAACAACTGCTACAGGTGGAGATAGTCACATATGGGTAAAAGAAAAAACATTTTTTCTTGGTCCACGCAGGGTTATGCCACTTGCTGTAGCTGCAGTTCAATATCCAAGCTTTCTGAATAATCTTAAAAGAACTCCCACACCGATGAGAGGGGATCTTTGCGAGAACATTCAGCCTACTAAGTTTTTTGCCAGATCTGGATATCTGGCAGGAGAATTAAGCAAGGCAGAAGCTGAAGTTTTGGAAGTTATCGGAGAAGAGCCGGTTTCAGTGCCAGAAATCACAGCACTGATTCGAAAAAACTGCCAATCTCAAACCCTTGATTCTCTTATCAAAAAACGTCTTGTTCAGGCAATTGGTTTTACACCTACCGATGCTCTGCATGTATTAGGAGAATACACAGCATGGAATGTAGAAGCTTCTCGTATAGGGGCAGAGAAACTCTCAAGACTCATGCATATAACACCCGTGGAATTTGCTACTGCTGTAAAAAAGAAAGTTGCCAGAAACATGGCGCTTCACCTTCTTTCATATGTACTGGAAGGAGTTCCAGAAACAGCAATTGAAAAGGTTATTGATGGAAATTATCCTGCCAAATTCAAACTGCAGTTGCCTGTTGTCCTGCTTGGAGGGCCTGTGCGAGCCCACAGAAGAGAGCTTGAAGAAGTGATTGATGCTGAAATCTTGGTTCCTGAACATGCTGAAGTAGGAAACGCTGTAGGAGCCCTTGTAGGAAGGGGAATTAAAAGAGTCGAGATTCTGGTAAGGCCTGCAAGTCTAATGTCTCCTGATAAGGATTTCTTAGTTTTTGCTCCAGGAGGCAGATTGAAATTTGAGAATTATTCAGAAGCTCTGGAAGAGGCAATCAAATTTGGGAAAAAAATTGTTGAAGATTACATGAAAGATTGCGGCCTTAGTGGAAACCAGGTTAAAATCTCAATTGAGAAAAAAACTATCTCTCCTGACGGCTGGAACCATCCTCCAATGGAAACAAGTCTTCTAATTATGGGAGTAGGGATGAGGGAGCAGTCTGCCTAAAAAAGATCCCCTAATGTAGATTTTTCTAAGAAATTAGAAATATTAGGAGATTATCTGGTTGAAATTTTAAATAAACGGGGGGTAAAATGAAAGAAGAATATATTAGGTATGTGAGGCAAAATAGCAAAAAAATAGGAGTTTCGATCGCAGTAATCTTTTTCTTCATTACAGTGGGAATATTAATTCTTCATATGATAGGGCCTAACTCTTCTGTTAAGCCATCAAGTAACACTGTTTATGTTTCCGGAGATGGCAGTGGTGATTTTAACTGTGATGGAACAGACGATCAGGTAGAAATTAATCAAGCTCTTAAATTTGCAGCGGATAACCCAAAATATACAACTGTTTACCTCAAAGGTCCGTTTACATACACCATTTCAGAGACCATCTATATTGGAAGTAACACCATTCTTAAAGGTGATTCCAACACTGTAGTAAAATTAGTTGATAACGCCGGGTGGACTAATGATCCTATGATTCCCATTATTGGTGAAAAAGGGGACTCAAAAATAGAAAACGTAACTATCAGTGGATTTGAAATCGACGGAAACCATGATGGCAATAGCGAAGATCCGAGAGGAGAGGGCTATTATAATATGATTTATTTCCACGATGCAAAAAAAATAACTGTCAAAAACATGTATATGCATGATGGACATGGGGACGGGTTAAGGATTCATTACGGAGAGAATATTAAATTTTATAATAATACAATCTATAAGCTCGGACATGATGGATTTTATGCTCTTGAAACTAAAAATGTAGCAGCCTGGAACAATACAATTACCTGCCGGACCAATAGTGGGCTCAGGGTCGCGAATTCAAATCTTGTAGAATTTCATGACAACATAATCAATTCTTATTACGATAGAGATGCAGGTGGCCCGGGAATTATTATTGAGAAAACAACAGGGACTGTAAATGATGTTGAAATATATAATAATACCATTCACAACACTTTCGGGCCCGGATTATGGTTAATTGGGTATGAAGACACTTATTCCCGGGAAGATGCTCAAAATGTCTATATCCACCACAACATTTTTTACAGCACAGGAACTAACCCGAGTATTGACTGGGTTGGGGGCATTATAACAAGCGGCTTTTATGATACAGTTATTGAAAACAACGTTTTTGATGGCATATATCATGGTGCTATAATTTCTATGTACCCAAAAGATAGACCTGATCTTTCTCCTACCGGTACAGGATATAAGACTATTATTCGCAACAATATTATAGTAGACACTCTTGAACGCGAGAATAACCCAGATGGGACAGGATATGGCGTAATAAATTATATGCCGAAAAACCACACTTTTGTGTTGCAAAATAACTGCCTTTATAACAATACCGGTGGAAATTATAAAAATACTAGCTCAACTACCGATATTTATGCAGATCCTCTATTTGTAAACCAAAAGAAACATGAC
>CAZFNE010000088.1:0-11341 GCA_964520335.1 uncultured Methanosarcinales archaeon
ATGCATTATTAGGCATGTTTAAGAACTTACTATGTGTTTCTCGACCTTTTTTTATGTTACATTTGCATATGCAGGCAGAAACTTAATTATTCTACTATAATGCGGAATGATTGAGTTCAGGAAAGTGACTGTAAAAAGGTAGTATTTTTATTACACAGTTTTAAACATACCAGCTTAAGTATATTTTAGTAATGCTAGATATCTAAAATTAGATATGGAAAGAATATCAAGAGAAAAATGTTTTCTCTATCAAGAGTGAAGCTACTGCAATAATAAGTCCTGAAGCAATTGCGTTTTTCGAAATAAATTTTAATGATCTAGAAAATATGTTTTGGTTAAGTGTACCCACATGATAAAATTCAGTTCCAATTGTTGTGTATGGAATGTATTTAAGCCGGCATATATCCATCTTTTTAGCTGAGCTTTCGATTACTTTTTGAAGAGGGCCTTCTATATTCTTACTAACTTCCTGCAACTCATTTATACATTTCTCAAAAGCTCTTTCATCCCTTCGCTGTCCAGACATTTTATATTCATATAGATGTTTTATGCAACCGATTAATTTATGAAGAGACTGTATGAAAGCTTCACCCTTTTGATTTCCGTTATATATTTCTTTACAGAAAATTAGTTCCTTTTCCCATTTTTTGATCTCGTACTCAAGTTTTGGTACTTCTATTGCCGTCTTGGTTATCTTAAGCATATAGTCAAGCATGTCCGAAAGACATAACATCGAAGCGGAACATGCATTACACAAATGGTTTTTTTCAGGAGATAAGTCGGCTGCCATTTTATAGTAGTCTGATGCTTCAGCGATACAATCCATAATTTTTGTTAATGTTTCTATCTCACAAGAGGTTTTGCTTCGAATGGTTCTATTAATTATTCTTTCATAAAGGGAAGGTTTAATCTTAATTTTGCGAATTTTAGATCTTCCTTTAAATGTATATCCCTTGATTAAAGAAGTGTTTTTGAGTTTAAGTTTATGTTTTTCTCCTGCATAATTTCCTGCTACAATATATTCATTTCCTGCTAATTCAGCATACTTTCCGCTTTTTTGATAATCTTCTAAACTATAATATTTACTTGCAAATTGCTCGTAAAGCCATGCCAAAGACATATGTGCTTTAATCAAATCTCCTTTTTCTCTGCATAAGTCAGCTGCGATTTTTGTTTCTTTTATGGCTTTTTTTTCAGAATTTATGGTTAATAGAAATGAACCATATGCTCCATGACAATTTGGTAACTTGGGATCTAATTTTATTGCAAGCTTATACTGCATTTCAGCTTCATCCAAGCGACCCGTCTCTGAAAGGAGAAATCCGTAATTTAAATGAAAGACTGCCTCATCTGTTTTCGTTTCCAGAGCAATTTTATAATGGATTTCAGCCTCTTCAAAGCGATCCATTTTCCCAAGGAGAAGTCCATAATTCGAGTGAATGTTAATATTTTTGGGATCCTTTTCTAAAACAAACTTATAATGGTTTTCAGCTTCTTCAAAGCGATCCGTCTCTGAAAGGAGAAGTCCATAATTTGAGTGAACTACTATATCATTTGGGTCGATTTCCAGAGCAAGTATAAAATGGTTTTCAGCTTCCTCGATGCGATCAAGGTTATAAAGAATATATCCGTAGGTTGAATGGGAAAGAGCATCTTTGGGGTCGATCTCTAGAGAAAGTTTATAATGGGTTTCAGCTTCTTCAAAGCGATCCATATCAAAAAGTAAATGTCCGTATTTTGAGTGAGTCAATGCATCATTGGGGGAGTTCTCGAGAGAAAGCTTAAATTGGGTTTCAGCCTCTTCAAAGCGACCCAGTTTTACAAAGAGACTTCCATAATTCGAGTGGATAAGAGCATTTTGTGGGTCGATTTCCAGAGCAAGTTTGTACTCGATTTCGGCTTCTTCGAAACGACCAATTTTTTTCAGGAAAGTTCCATAATTCGAGTGGTTTGCAATGTCTTTGGGGTCGTTTTCGAGAGAAAGTTTATAATGGGTTTCAGCTTCCTCAAAACGACCCATATCGGAAAGAAGTTTTCCATAATTTGAGTGAGCGATTGCATCATTTGGCGCAAATTTAAGACTAAGTTTATACTGATCTTCAGCTTCTTCCCACCTTCCCATATCTGTAAGAAGAGCTCCATAAATTGAATGAGCGACTATATTATCTGGCTCGATTATCAGAATAAGTTTATACTGATTTTCAGCTTCTTCCAGGCGATTTATCTTATAGAGAAGACGTCCATAATTTAAGAGAGCAATAATATATTTGGGGTCGATTTTCAGAGCAAATTTGTACTCGATTTCTGCTTCCTTAATACGCTCAACGTCACAGAGGAGATTACCATAATTTAAGTGGGTGGCTACATCATTGGGTGCATTTTCTAGAGCAAGTTTATAATATTTTTCAGCTTCTTCCAGATGGCCCATTTCTGAAAGAACAAGACCATAACATGAGAGAGCATGAGCATGTTTTGGATCAGTTTCTAAAATAAGCTTATGATGGGTTTCAGCTTCTTCAAAGCGACCCATTCTTATTAACAAGTCACCATAGTTCGAGTGCATGGCCACATCATTGGGCTCATTTTCTAGAGCAAGTTTATAATGGGTTTCAGCTTCTTCAAAGCGACCCATATCTGAAAGAAGAAGTCCGTAATTCGAGTGGGTAGCAACATTTTTGGGGTCGATTTTCAGAGAAAGCTTGTACTCGATCTCGGCTTCTTCACGGCGACCCATTTCATGGAGGAGAGTTCCGTAATTTGAGTGGATGTGAACATTTTGTGGATCGATTTCCAGAGCAAGTTTGTACTCGATTTCGGCTTCTTTCCAGTGACCCGCCTCTGCAAGAATTATTCCATTATTTGTGTGAAGTGCAGCGTTTGAATCGGCCACCAGAGCAAAATTATAATGGGTTTTATTTCCTTTCTGCCGATCAATTTTGCACTCCATTAATCTTCTTAAACATTCAATGAAATAAATAGATATTTAATTGTATCAATTGTTGAAACCATCAATTGTTTCTTAACTAATATAAATTAGTTCTTAGTTACTAAATTTTCACTACTGCTTACCCTCTGCGCCAAAACATCTACCATGGTTTATTCTCGGTGGCCTCAGGCAAGAGCTTCATGATCAGTTTGCTGTTTTTCTTGAGTAAGGCTCTGAATGTATACCGTCAGCTTCTATGTGGCCTCGTTAAGCTGTGTTGTCTGGTCATCTTTCCTGCTTAGTTAGTTACTCATCATCAAGTCTATCTTCTTTCTCAACTCTACGATCCTTTCCCTTAATACGTGTGGTACAAGAGAAAGTTCCCAAGTGTGTTGTACTCTACCTAGTGTTCCATTTCGCAAGCTGTTGACATAACCTACGATGGTGGGAGCGATATTATTGAGATAGAGAATTACCTCGAGAACGGATAGCGCATTCGATTCTCCGACCTGACCCACATATGCAGAGGGCATCCTACACAAACGCGGCCTGTTCACTCAAGGTAATCTCCTGCTGGTTAATATCGGTTTAAGTAGTCTGGTTCAAATCTTCAATATAAGTCCCGGCGCCGAGCCACCAGGCATCATCGACTTTCTGGACGTAACTCATTTTTGGTTCAAGGGTCATATTGCGGGCCGGGTTGTAATAGTGGTAGAAAAGGAATCCACCTCCCTGTTTAGCCAGGTAAGTTTCAACCCGCGTATAATTTACGCCGTAGGGGTCCTGAAGCCCGGAGAGGTCTTTTCCAATCATTTCGGGCTGGTAAGGAAGAGCCAGAGTGGTTCCGTTATAATCAAAAGCGTAGATATAGAGATTTCCGCGGACGAATGACCCATTTACGTCATTGAACTCGGAAATCGCTGAGTCTTTTCCACTGGCATTAGCATACGCAATTGCTTCTCCGACAAAATATTTCAGGAAAGCTCTTACTTTGGGATCTGTGCCTGTTTTTACGATTGGAGAATCTTCCTGAGGATTATAAATACCTGCTCCGAGGATCCAGCTCTGGTTTACCATCATAACGTAGCTGAGTTTTTGTTTTACAGTGAAGTTATCTTCAGGATCGGCATAGAGATATTTGACAAAACCGCCCCCGGACTGTGCTGTTGCGATTAAGTCCTGGACAAATGCGGTGCCTTTGGCATCTGTAATATTCCACCGATTAGTTCCGATAATTTCGGGCTGGAAGGGGAGAGCTAATGTGGTGCCGTTAGTGTCATATGCAAAGATATAAAGCTCCCCGTCTACGAATTTGCCTGTCTGGTTGTTAAACTCCTTCAGAGCAGCTTCCTGTCCCTGTACATGGGCATATTCGAAGGCTTTCTCGACGAATGCAACAAGTTCTTCTGGAGATACTGCGGAATTGTTACCAGTTGCAGATGTTAAATTTGAATTGTTATTTGAGTAATTACTTGAATTATTACTTGAGGTATTGCCTGAGGTATTACTTGTATTCTCAGTCAATTGGGAATCAGTATCCAACTGGTTCTGGCAGGGTTTATAATTCCCACTGCATACGATGTAGGAGTTCCCATCACTTCCCCTGGTTAGCCGGTAGTAAGTTGTTTTATTATACAGATTCGGCTGGACAGGATGCATATAGACATAATCCACCCAACCTGTTCCGTTCTTTAGGGCTCCTGCCTGGATTTCGTCACGGTATGGTTTACCGGTGACATCTGTCTTGCCCTTGAAATTCGTACCTACAAGCTGGGCATTGTTTGCATTGGCAACAAGAGTCGTATTTAAATCATAGACAAAGATATAGAGGGCAGGATCTTTCTGATCAAGATATGGAGCTTCTCCTGCATTGATGCGGCGGAAAGTATCAGAGGCATTCTTCTCGATTTCTGCGGCGGTTGTATTTACGAGCTTCATTACCGTATCATTGGTAAATGTTTGCCTGGTGCATCCGACCTCGAGATTTCTATATATTATCCGCTCATAATCGCTTACTCCCTGCTCGTCCTTTTGATTTCGTGCTGCTTCAAGCGCGTTCTCAAAGGCTCTGACCAGCGTGTCAGGGACGTCTTTGCTGAAGATATAGTAGAAATCATTCTCGCTTAGGACATAAACAATCTCATAAGCGTTTGGATCTACTCCAGTCTTCAACATCTGGTGCCTTCCTGCAAGATCTCCGGTCGCCCAGAGGTCGATCTGGTTTTCTTTAAGCATGGTAAATAGTGCTTCTGGGGTTTCATCATTGACAATCTGCGATTTATTTACTCCCTTACTAATGAGGAGATCATTTTCGATAGATGTCTTTACTGCGCCTATTCGATATTTGTTGAGATCCTCTGGAGAAGATATTGTAATATTTCTGCTTACGGGAGCGTATAAAACAAAACTGGCTTTAGTGAAAGGACCTGCCCATTTATAGAGGGGAGCTCGTTCAGGAGTGCGGACGATTGAAAAAAGTACTGTACTCGTATTGTTCTCTGCTGCTTGGAAACCTTCTGCAAGTGGAACAACACGAACATCGGCCCTTGAACGATTAACACCTATATTTTTGAAAACCGCTTCAAGTAACTCGACAGAAATACCGGTGACATTTTCGTCCTGCTGGTAGTTGAAAGGAGCCCACTCTTCAGTTAGATAATTGAGATTGGCAAGGCCAATCGATGGAATATATAGGCAGAGGATCTGCTCATATGCACTAACGCCTGAGGAATCTTTTTCCTGTTTGAGAGAATCAAGGGCCTGCTGAAAAGAGTTAACAACAGAATCAGGGACATCTTTACTGAAGGCATAGTAAAGGTTTTGATCTTCTAATTTATACGCGACTGTGTAAGAGTAATAATTTCCGGTTATTTCTTCAGTGAAGTACCTGCCCGCAAGCTCAGGACATGCCCAGAGATCTATTTCCCCGTTTTCAAGTGCGTTAACGATTGCAGATACATTATCTCTGGATACGATCTGGCTCTCGTTTACTCCAATACCGAGAAGCTGCTGAGTTACAGCATCATCGGTAATCACCCCAATCCGATACCCCTTAAGATCATCAGGGCTACTTATATTGATTCCTCGGTCAGGTTTGGCAAAAAGGACATCTCTATCCGTATAAATAGGCCCTGCCCATTTGAAAGCTTGCTCCCTATCAGGCGTTCGAGCAGTAGTAAAAAGTACGGTATTATTTCCTTTAAGGGCTGCCTGATACCCTTTAGTCCAGGGCACAAGCTGTATCTCTTCACTGGAAACTTTTTCCCCCATCTTTTCAGTGACTGCTTCAACAAGCTCAACAGAGATTCCTTTCAGAGTCCCATTTTCCATATAATTATAGGGAGGTAACTGTTCTGTATAATACGTCAAAGAGATTGTGGAGTTGTTAAAGTCCGAACCTGCAGTTCCATTTTCCGGAAGACATTCGCCGACTGAAACTAAAGCTCCAAGTATAACCGCAATAAGGATAAAACACGTGTAACGTAGAGATAGCGACATGAAAGGAGTTTATTATCAATATATAAGTAAATGATGAACGCTTCTTACCAATTTTGCAAAGATAAGGAGTTTGAGAGTCTTTAATCTTTATAAAAGGGCTTAAAGTCCTTATAAATGATATTTATTTAGAAAGAAAGCTTCTTTAAATCTGAAGTTTCAATCTGTTTATTTTTCGGTTATTGAAAATAGCAGACTTTTTGGGAATGAGTATTGCAGGAATTTCCAAGAAAATTTTAAGAAAAACTGAAGAGGGTTTAAAAAAGTTGAAAAAAGTGATTTTTAGTTATTTCTTAATTTTCCCTTATTAAAAGAAAATATTCAAAGGGAATAATTAGAAAGAAAAAAATTTTTCAGTCTCTTTTTACGGCTTTTATGACTGCAGCTCCTTCTAACCCCTGGACATCTGCACTGAACCCTACTTCTTCAAAAAGCTCTTTCCATTCACTCTCTGTAAGTTGAGGCCCATGATGATGCTGGTGGGCAAGTGGCTCAACTGCTATTAGAACTCCCCCTTTTCTCAGCGCTCTCTTAATTTCAAAAAGCGCATACTTCATATCCTCGAGGTGGTGAAGCATTAAAAAACACAGAGCAGCCCCTACAGCTCCATTTTCAAAAGGCAAGGAATAAGCACTACCCACCTTAAATTGAACATTCTGGATCCCAGAAATCCTTGCATTCATTTCTGCCTGGGCTACTAAAGACTCGTGAACATCAATCCCAAAAACCCTTGAATCCGGATTATTCCTGGCAATCTCAAGTGTAAGGCTTCCAAAGCCGCTCCCGATATCCAGAATAATAGTTGCTTTTATCTCCGTAAGGTCTGAAAGCACGGAAGGAAATACAAGCCCCCGCATCCGCCCCATACGGTCTTCAGGAAACTCTGCTTTTTTAGCCTTTTCTCCGTCTATTGCCGTAAACGGAAGGATAGCATAAACCTCTGCCCCATCAGCCGCTATAAGCCCTTTTACATAAACACTTTCATTTCCTGCCCCAATAAACTCTACAATCGAAGCCCCAAATTCTCGGTTAAAACGCAGGTTCCACTCTTCCCTCTTCTCACCAAACCGAATCTTAAGCGGCGTATGAATTATTAAGTAATGAGAATACTCAGGCCTGAAATACAGAGCCTCAGACCCGGATTCATTCAAACGGATCTCACTCAAACTATCCTTAAAAAGCGTCAGGAATTGCAAAGAATCTTCATCAACCTCATTTTTGATACTCCCAATTTCTTCAAACATAATACTAAATTTGCTTTTAAAGAATAAAAGCCCTCCCAGTCGAAATTTGCCCCAGAAATAAAGTCCAATCCTTAAAAATTGACTTTTATTTTCAAACTCTAATCCTTAGAATAAAACCCAGTAAATTAAATCTTCCAAAATTAACACACGAAATTTCGAAAAAAGTTTTTTCCCACATACTATCTAAAAAATCCTCTCCCCCATAACTCAGTCCGCATGGGAAATTGAATTGGCAGATTATATGATTCAGTCCGCTTGAACGAGCGAAGCGAGTGAAACGGACCCCGTGCTCCCGAGCGGAACTCGGGAAGTGGAACTAAGGCAAGGCAGGAGCTTGATAGAAATATTTAAATAATATTAGATAGGATAAGGGATACCTACTGGTGGTAGCAATGAAGTATGTAATCGCTATAATAAGACCTGAAAAGCTCGATGCGGTCAAGAGAGAACTTCAAAAAATCGAAGTGAATAGATTAACAGTATCATCCGTTTCTGGCTATGGAGCCCAAAAGGGACATCTGGAAATCTACAGGGCAATGGAGTATGAAGTGAACTTGCTTGAAAAAATTAAACTTGAAATCGCGGTAAATGATAATTTCCTGGAGCCAACTATAGAGGCGATACAGGCAGGAGCAAAAGGCAGTGACGGTTATGTCGGAAGCGGAAAGATATTCGTGCTGCCACTGGAAAACGTGATCCGGATTCGTACAAACGAAACCGGGCCTGGGGCAATTTGAGGGATAAAAGATGGCTATTAACGGCGCAGACACTGTATGGGTATTAATTTCAGCTGCACTTGTACTATTAATGGTACCTGGACTGGCATTATTTTACGGAGGGCTTGTCCAGCGTAAAAACGTCTTAAGCAGCATGATGCACTCATTTGTTGCAATGGGTGTTATGGCCCTTGTATGGGTAACTGTAGGGTATTCACTTGCATTCAGTACTGGAAACTGGTTTGTAGGTGGCCTCGAGAATGTTTTACTGAAAGGAATTGACATAAATTCCGTAACAGGTACGATTCCCACGTATGCATTTATTGCATTCCAGGGAATGTTTGCTATAATTACTCCAGCCCTTATCTCAGGAGCTATAGTTGGACGTGTCAAGTTTAAGTCCTATATCGCATTTATCGCACTCTGGGGCCTTATCGTATATGCACCTGTCTGCCACTGGGTCTGGGGCGGCGGATTCCTCACCGGGGAAGCCTTAGACTTTGCAGGCGGCACAGTCGTCCATATTACTGCAGGAGTTTCTTCACTTGCAATCCTGACTTATCTTGGCAAGAGAAGGGGATATGGGATTGATGTAATAAAGCCACATAACGTTACCCTGACGTTGCTTGGAACCGGGCTTCTCTGGTTTGGATGGTTCGGGTTCAACGCAGGATCTTCTCTTGCTGCAAATGAAATTGCAGCCCTTGCATTTATGACGACACTTGTAGCTCCTGCAGCTGCAGGTTTCATCTGGATGGCTTTTGAATGGTATCATCTGGGAAGACCTACTGCGCTTGGATTTGCAACCGGAGTTCTTGCAGGCCTTGTGGCAATAACTCCCGCAGCCGGATTCGTAACCCCTGTTGCAGCAATTCCAATAGGTATTATTGCAAGCATTATTTGCTACCAGGCTGTTATGCTCAAAAACAGGTTCGGGTATGATGACTCGCTTGACGCCTTTGGAGTTCACGGCGTAGGCGGAATTGTAGGTGCACTTTTAACAGGTGTATATGCAAGTGTAAACTCTACCGGACTTCTGCTTGGAAATGCAAGCCAGCTAATGACTCAGTTTGAAGGCGTCGCTTTTACTGCAATATATGCAGCCCTTTGCACGTTACTTATAGGATTTGTGCTTCACAGGACAATAGGGCTTAAAGTAAGCGAAAGTGAAGAAAACATCGGGCTTGACAAGACTCAGCATGGTGAAGTTGCATACAACATTTAAGATTAGGCAAAAAACAGGCAATTTCACATGCCTTTTCAATTTTTTCCCGAAAAGAAGATTTTCGATTCTGGGGGAACTAAAAACAACGATGTAATCCTTATTTAGAGCTTTTTCCCAGAATTAAAACCAAAATTAAACCGGTATTTAATCTAATCCCATCTAAAATTTTAAATTTGTCTTATTTACAAATTGTATTCAATTCTGTCTGTATTCTACTTAATCCTATTGTGATTCCATCTGAAATCCATCTAAATCCTATTCTTATCCCATCTATTAATCGCATGTTTTGACGGTTATTCAGAAATATCTGTTAAAGTATGGAAAAAATTAAATAGAATTGAGTAGGAAAAAGGAAGAATATTTGAGATTTCCTAGTTATCATATAAAAATAGATGGGATGAAAAGATGCTAAATACTGGTTCGACAGCTTTTATGCTGCTTGCAACAAGTCTTGTAATGCTTATGACCCCTGGTCTCGCATTCTTTTACGGAGGGCTTGCATGCAGGCGAAATATTTTAGGAATTATGATGCAGAGCTTTGTTTCTCTGGGATTGACAACTGTTTTATGGTTTATTGTTGGGTATTCCTTGTGCTTCAGCGGGGGAGAAGGAGCGATTATAGGAAACCTGGATAAAATGTTTTTACACGGGATAACTCCTGATGTTCTATACAAAACCGGAGAATTTCCGGAATTAGTTTTTGTAGCCTATCAGATGATGTTTGCAATTATTACGCCAGCTCTTATTACAGGGGCATTTGCAAATCGGATTACTTTCAAAGGATACGTAATTTTCCTGGTTCTCTGGCAGCTTTTCGTGTATTATCCTTTTGTTCACATGGTCTGGGGAGGAGGCCTGCTTGCACAGATGGGAGTTCTTGACTTTGCAGGCGGGATTGTAGTTCATGCAACAGCAGGTTTTGCAGCCCTTGCATCGGTTTTTTATGTTGGGTCAAGGCGATACAGAGACTCAAAACCTAATAACATCCCCTTGATGGCTATCGGAACTGCCCTGCTCTGGTTTGGCTGGTATGGCTTTAACGCAGGCAGCGAACTCAATGTAGATGGGATTACTGCACTTGCATTCCTGAATACTGACATAGCAGCTTCTTTCGCAGCAATTACCTGGATGGTAATAGAGTGGTATAGGGAAGAGAAACCAAAGTTTGTAGGGCTTATGACAGGTGCAGTTGCTGGTCTCGCTACTGTTACACCTGCAGCCGGATATATTTCGCTTCCCGTAGCTGCATTAATGGGTATCCTTGGAGCAGTTGTCTGCTATGGAGCAGTGCATATTAAAAACAGGATGGAATGGGATGATGCCCTTGATGTCTGGGGAGTCCATGGCGTAGGAGGTGTTACAGGCACTATTCTTCTGGGAGTTTTTGCTTCCACTTTAATGAATCCGGCAGGAGCAGACGGACTTCTTTACGGCGGTACTGCTTTCTTTATAAAACAGGTCCTTGTTGTTGCTATTGCTTCTGTTTATGCATTCATATTTACCTACATTATGCTGATGTTCATAAATGTAATAACCCCTGTAAAGGTTACTGATGAAGACCAGCTCATAGGGCTTGACATTTCTCTACATGGAGAATGCGCCTACGATTCAATTCTCCGATAAATTACAAGATTTTCATAACAGAAGAATAAGAATGAAGAAATGAAAAAATGAAATAAAAATATAAAAGGAATAAAAAATATCAACCCAAAAAGAAAACAATACTAATTTAAGA
>CAZFNE010000089.1:0-11340 GCA_964520335.1 uncultured Methanosarcinales archaeon
CCCAGAGATTTTTTTGAATATATTTATTATAATATATTCGAGAAAGTATTTTAATTTAATTTATGAAAAATAACTTCAACCGCGTAAGTCCTATTAATAAAACGCTAATAAAACAAAAGAAAAAGTTTAAAAAGAGGGGACTTGTGATATTAACATTTTTTAATTGAGAAATAAAAGATAGTTAAGGGCTGGTAGAATTAGAATTAGAAATGGAAAAGAAAAATAAAAAAAGCTGTACTCACTCTTTTTTGCTTTAAAAGTCCCGATTTTATTCTTAATCCTTATTTCATCTATAGGCTCGGCAGCTTCTATGTAAAATAATATGTCTGAAGTTATTAAAACAAAAATAATCCCATCGAGTACGATTTGGAATCTTGCTATTTATGACGAGAGAGAAATATGGATAGAGGCTGGATCAATCAATTATTTACATACTTTTTATGGGAACAGAGTAGGCATGGAACAGAGTAGGTATTATACTTTGGTTGCTTAAAAAATGAAGTTATGGATAACTGCAGCATTCTGGCTACAGACATCCATTAATTCTAAGCATCGTTCATCATCAAATAGGAGCAGTTAGTGCCCTAAAGCCTGAACATTTGCTTCGTTTTAAGTAGTTTATTTCGGTGGTACTAAGGGTGCACAGGCGAGACATTTTCCATTAAAACATAATCCTGGGGGACAATACGTACCCAATAAACAGCCACAATTATATGGCCAGTTTGAGAGCGCCATAAGTCCAGTTGTCTGCTCGCTATTTGCCATAATTCTAATAACAGGTTTTGTTTGTTTTGGTAATCTCATAATGATTTTCCATATCCCTTTTGTTCAGATAACTTTACAACCGCCACGGCAATAGAATCCACCAATACAATTGCCCGGAGGACAATACGTACCCAATAAACAGCCACAGCTCAAGGGTAATTTCGAGGGCGTGATAAGTCCAATTGTTTGTCCACTATGTACCGCATTCCTATGAACAGGTTTTGCCTGCGTTGGTATTCTCATGATCATTTCCTCCTTAGTTCTAATTTTTGGCTGCCATAAAGCGTCTACATTTTAGGCTACCCAAAAAACGAGGATTTGGATAACTTGTTCCTGAACCGACTGCAACAATCCATCATCTCTGGGTAGTCTATTTTTTCAGATTCGCTAAATAATAGCTGTGGATATCTGTGCTAAAGACACGAATATCCATCAATTATTAAATTTGTATTAAACTATTGGTGGAGCGCATACACCCAGACACGTTCCAAACACACATGCACCCCAGCAGACATACTTATCTCCACAACCACAATTATCTGAGGGTGTAATGCCGCTATTGGTTTGTCCGTGTGATATTGCATTTCTCATAACAGGTTTTGCTTGATTTGGTAATCTCATAATAACTTCCTCTGTATTCTTTTTGTTTATTTCCCGTAAAGGGAGCTATTCTATCGCCACATAGGCGACGATTTGGAACAAATTGTCCCTGCTCATTATCACCGTCCTCATCATAGTGACAATGATTGCAAATTCGTGAGTGCCACCAGAGGTGATGAAATCCTTTGGTGGCACGCAATCAAATGCTTCGGCTTAGTACACCGACCAGGACCGTACCTTTCCAACTGTGACAGGTACTACGTCACTCACATCAACAGTAAAGCGATATACTTTTCTGGCGACAGTAAGACGATTTGCTGGGTCGAAGAATGTTAGTTTCACATCCCAGCAGTCTGAATCCGGACGGCAAATAGGACTTCTTTCCGTCTCAATACTATCTAGCGTCAGGTTCTCGATAGCCATTTGCTTAAATATAGATGCAGGCTGGTAAGCATTTGTTCCGGCAAAGTTCATGGCCCGTTCCTGTGAAGCTCGGCCCAGATTCATCAACTCGTAATATACCCGCTCTGAGAAATTACGAACATTTGCTTCCACCTGTTCTTTCATTTCTGAGTGCGCTTTCCGTTCTTTTTCGCTGTCAGTTTTAGGGGAAGGACCGACTACAGCAAGTGCCACTTCATTTACCAAAGCATCAGTAGACCAGCTACACATTCCTCTCAATTCTGGAATAATAGCAGGCACTTCCTGGCCTGAATGAAGCTTTACTTTTCCTGCAATAACTCCTGGAATTGAAACTCTCTCCACTCCTTCAGTCCATTGTTCCTTCAGAAATTTGCGTAGCTGTTCATAAGTGTTTGAAGCAAAACTGCCTATAGGATGGATCGCATATACCGGATTATTCTCAATTTCGAGAGTCCATATAAGGGACTCCGCATACTCGGGATTTTTCTCAAGGTGGGATAACAGTTGCATAGGGTCATCTGGGTTAGGCCAATCGCCCTCCATACTCTGGACAAAAGAATCTCGCCTTGCCTCGTTTCCAAAATTGTAACCCAATGTGCCAAGGGCATACACTAAAGTCTTTTTTCCACATGCAGAACACGCAGCTGGATGGACTTCCGAAGGCGCGACAGAATGTGTAACCGCTTCGTTTTTTGGCAAAGTTGATTCCGCCCCTTGTACATTAGATTCATAGACATGGGACGCGGTTATTCCAATACCATCATTTGTCTGCTCGTTAAACTCGTTCATTTCTTCACTCTTTACCTGCTTTTTTGAGCAACCACATGTTTTGTCTGTAACTTCAGCCATATTTTTCTCCTGTATCGGGTTTTTTGTCTCTTCGTTCTTCTCTTTATCTATTGATTTTAATTCAATAAAATCAGGATTTGTCAGAGCTTTCATTACTTCCAAAGTAGAATTCTGAGTAGAGGGCGTTTTTATCTCTGGATCAAGTGTTGTAAATTCCGCACTCTGCACACCAAAAACGGTCAGTCTCTTGGAAGATTCCATCATTTCTATGCTTTCTTCTCCCTGAATTTGCTGTACCGAATTATTACTATCAGCCACAACTTTTTGTTTTTTGATGACAAGATTGTATGCCCCTCCAATGTTCAGACGACCCCTTAGATGGCGGGAACAATCTAAACCTTCGGAAGGGAAACAAGGGTAAGCGCTCTGGAGAATGGCATTCCGCACGGCGTAGGGATCAGGTTTGTCTCCCTGTTGTATTTGGATGCTCAACAGTAAAGCAACAATGCCAGAAACGATCGGAGTAGCAAAGCTAGTACCACTTTTGTTAGTGACACCGCCGCCAGGCGCAGCTCCCAGTAATTTATCTCCAAGTGAAAGGATACCATTTTTTTGATACGTCTCTCCCCAATTACTAAAGTCGAGCGGCAATCCCTGGGCATCCATTGCCCCAACGGCCAGCGCGGAGGAAATGGCGGCTGGCACATGGAGGCATTTGCATCCGTCATTTCCCGCAGCTGCAACGATCAAAACGCCATTTTTGGCGCAGAGACTAACAGCCTTGTCAAGTAGAGGATGAGGCTCGCCAGAGGAAACCAGTTCACCGCCACTAATGTTTATGACATGGGCTCCTTGTTCAACAGCTTGTGTTATGGCATGAGCAAGATCAATTTGCGAACAGGGAATAATTGAACCATCAGGCCCATCTGCAAAAACAGGAATAATGAGTCCACGACAGCCGGGAGAAATTCCACGTATGGGGCTATCACGTTGACCAAAGATTAAGCTGGCAACATGAGTTCCGTGGTGTGAACTTGATCCTTCCTCGGCAACACCTGTAACTAAAGTTTCTAGTTGAGTTATTCTTACTTTGTTGAAACAAGAATGAGTTAGGTCTACCGGACCATCAAGAACTGCAACGCAAATACTTGCATCTCCCTCAATTTGCTCCATTATCTCTGTTGCCTTCATGTTAAACACCTGAATATTAAATGTCAAATAGGAAGATATTTGTCCTAATATAAAATATCAAAATTATTGCCTAATTTGACACAAATTTTACATTAACTGTACAAATCTCACAGCAATTTCTTACTGTGTTGACCCTATATAGAATACACATGTAGAAATAGGTGGTCTGCGTATCTTATGTACGGCATGTACATGGAAAAAATGTTAAGTAGATAAGAGGGTAATATTGTGAGTTATAATACGAGAAGACATCGCGTTGCGACTACCATCTCAGAAAAACATTGGGAATTATTAAAAAAGCATGCAGAAAAATTTGAAACACAACAAAAAGCTTTAGAAATTGCACTGGAGTGTCTGGAAAACAGTTCAAAACAGTTTCCTGAATTAACTTCTGAGCAAAAATTTTGGCTGGCATGTGAATCGATAAGTTCGGTATGTTGTGTCCAAAAGGGAGCTTTAAAAATAATGATGCAAACTGTTGATTTTGAACGGTTTAAAGAGTATGTGATCAAAAATAGACCCATAGAATGTGTAATAGAGTTCTTTCTTCAGAAATCCCTTAAGGAATGCAGTCTAAAAGAAGTTGTAGACGGCCTGGCACTTCTTTTCAGAACATCACATTTGTTTGAGACGATAAACTACAAGGATAATGGCGACCACTATATGATAGTATTAACTCACAGTATAGGACTTAATAATTCTAAACTAAATTTAATATCATTCGAAAGTGTGTTTGAAACATATGGGACCTATGTCGAGAGTGTAATCTCTGAAAACACAATTTTTATGAAGGTGTTTAAATATAAATAATTGATATTGGCAATTAATTGCACCTCCTATAAAATGGATATGTAATGAGCTGATCCCAAAACTCATGAAATGTCCATTAATGCCGTCTTCCAAATTATTTATTGGTCTTCAGATCATGAGATTTATTTTGAAAACGCAGAATTTATCCAAAAAGTAGATTTTGGGATAGCCTCAATAAATGAGTATGAAATAATATAATTAAAAAGAACTTAATTTGTTTATAAATTATTTTCTAACTAGATAATTATCATTATAATTACTTAGTTTTTCTTTATTTCATGCTTCAACCTAGAAAATCATAAGATACTTATTTAGATATAGCCTCTTGAGTTCCCACTTTTTCCCCTGTTTCCTTCAAACCATTTACAATACTCTTCAGGGCACTGCTTTTCAGGGCAGGAGAGAATGTACTCCATAATATCTTTCATTTTTGCGCTTGCCAGGGACACTGAAGTGTCTGCGCCTCCGTAATAAATTCGGAGATCGTCTTCGTAAATTACCCAACCGCAGGGAAAGACGACATCATTAACATCTCCACTGCGCTCATATGCTTCCTTTGGCCCAAAAACCCAGCCTTCAGACCTTCTCAGGACTATCCTTGGGTCTTCAAGGTCAAGGAGAGCCAGTCCAAGCCTGTAAACTCTCTTTGGTGAAGTCTGGCGAACTCCGTGATACATAATCAACCAGCCCTCGGGGGTGTAAATTGGCTGAGGCGATAAACCTATTTTGTAAGCATCCCACCAGCCTCCTTCTCTCGCATAAAGAAGTACTTCATGATCTGACCAGGATTTCATGTTTGAAGAAAAGGAAATCCAGATATTTGCTTTCAAACTGTGGATTGTGGGAGCAGGCCTGTGCAACATTGCCCATTTTCCTTTGAATTTTACAGGGAAAATCGCAGCATCTTTATTATCAGGCGGGAGAATAGGGCCTATTCGATCAAACTTCTGGAAATCCTCCGTAAGGGCAAGAGCAGGAAGAGGCCCTGAGTCTGAGTAAGCTACATATGTTATGGCCCATTTTCCTAATTCGTCTATATAAGTAATCCGCGGATCTTCAAGCCCATATATTTCTTCTGGGTGATTTATTGGATCAGGAAAAAATGTTGGCTTGCTATCGATTTCCCAATCATTAATTCCGTCTTTACTTCTTGCCACTGTAAGATGAGAAAATCCCCTATGGTCTTCAACCCGCACTAACAATAGAGTTATGCCATCTATTATAACAGCAGCAGGATTAAAGACCGAATTAGCTTTGTATGGCCAATCTTCAATTGTAAGAATAGGATTTCTATTGTATCTTACAAATAATTCCCCACGATCTTTCCAGGGCATATTATCCCCCCTCACTTCCAATCTAGAAATTTTAATAACAGCCCATAAATGATTTTTCCAGTTATTTCTTAATTTGTCTTAAATTGTTATAGCTTTATATTTGTTATAATATTTATTGTAAATTATTTAAAGTAGCTCTTTGTAAGACTTTTTTTTTGATTGAAATAGGAAAAATAAGAAGCAGATAAGATGCTAAGTATCTAATTTATAATATAAAGAATAATTCAAAGTCATTGTACATTGTTTTTGTTGCCTTTAATTATAATTGTCTGTTGACATACAATGTGTTTTCCAAGTATATCTTCTACATATGCCCTGAGGATTTCTGCAATATTCCAGGCCTGGGCAATAGTGCCTCCCGGAGAATGAGGGTAATCTCCATCGAACACTTCAGAAATTGTGCCAATGCCTCTGTTTTCAAGAAGGGAATCAAAGCCCTCAAGCAGAGCTTTCATTTCCTCCAGGCTCTTTTCAGAATACTTATTAACTTTTATGTAAGCCTTTACATAGGCCCCAAGCAGCCAGGGCCAGACTGTTCCGTTATGGTAGGCTGTATCTCTATTCACAGCGTCTCCTCGATATTGGCCTTTATACAAAGGATGTTCCCTTGAAAGAGTCCTTAGTCCGAAAGGAGTCAGAAGGTCTTTTTCAACTCTTTCTACAATCGCTTTTTCTTTCTCAGGTGCAAGCATGGTATAGGGAAGGGAAACAGCGAAGATCTGGTTTGGACGAATTGCCGGGTCTTTAACTTCGTTCCCTGCTTCATCGTGAAATACAAGGTCAAAAAGACAGGAAGTTTCGGGATTCCAGAAAGTTTTTTCGAAATTCAAAGCAACTCCATCGGCAAGAGCCTCATATGACGAGACATCTTTACCAAGGAGCGTACCCAGATAAGCAGCAGTTTTGAGTGCATTATACCAGAGAGCATTTATCTCACAGGCTTTTCCTGTTCTTGGAGTTACAGCCCATTCTCCAATTTTAGCGTCCATCCAGGTTAATTGAGGGCCCTGCTTGATGAGATAATCCGAATCCATGCCGATTTCAAAATCTGTACCCTCAAAATAATTGTCTATAATATTCTCTACTGTATCCCAGATATCTAAAAGGAAAAGAAACTCCTGCGTATGCTCAAAGTAGTCATTAAGGGCATGAATAAACCAGAGTGAGGCATCCACAGTATTATAAACTGGTTCCCCTCCAAAAAGCGGAAAGTTATTGGGAATTAAGCCTCTCCTGCAATGTTTTGCAAAATTACTGAGAACTAATCTGGCCTCTTCAAAACGATAAGGAATTAAAAGCAAACCAGGAAGAGAGATCATCGCGTCTCTCCCCCAGTCAGAATACCAGTGGTATCCTGCAATTACCGTATTTTCTCCTGAAGAAGGGTATTTCACTACAAAAAGGTCAGTTGCTTTGAGAAGCTTGAGAGCAAAGGACTCGGTAAGCTTTGAATTAAGAGCAAGCAGATTCTGCCGATTGACTTCTCTTGTGTAAAGTTCGTCGATGTGATCAAAGGTAAGAGAAAAGATATCATTTGTTGAAGCCGCAATAAAAAAGCGAGAATTGCCAGCTTTTAGTTTATATTCAAAATAACCTGGATTAAAAAGATCTTCCTGAAAGTTGAGTCCTCGAGATCTCTCAACATCATATTCTATATTATAATGCCACTTAGGATCGGAATAATATTGAAGGTTGGATGCAAGAAAGAGAGTAAAATCATTTGAGCTTTCCAGGATTACCCCTGCAGGCTCAACATTTTGGGTAAAGGAAAGATACCCCGAGCGCGAAGTAAGGTGAAAATCTCTTGCATTTACAAGTGGGTAAATTCTTAGTACAGCCCCCTCTTTTTTGCATTTAACGTCATAAAGAATGCAGCTTGTGTTACTATTATGGAACATGAAAACTTTTTTTCTTACTGTAAAATCCTCAAACTGGTAAATCCAAAGAGGAAAAGGAGTAAGAATAACTTCTGAAAGGTAGTTAAAGCCAGTAGGCGAAACAGTCTCGGGATATTTATGGGTCGCAAGCTGATACTTATTTTCACCTACTAAAATCTCTTCGTCAAGTGAAGAAAGTAATAAAATTCGGCCGGGAGAGTTCTCCGGGGCTGCTACAAGCAGTCCGTGATAAGTTCTAGTTCCAGCTCCAATAATCGTGGAAGAAGCGTATCCTCCAAGCCCGTTTCCTATAATCCATTCCCTTTTTATTCCTTCTTCATATGTTGAAAGAAAATCCCTTCCGAACCTTGCCCCACTCATATATATTTGATTAGGGTTGATTTGTTAAATAATTGTACGTTTGGAAAAAATAATCCCTATCTGTAACTTATTTTTTATAAGCTAATTAATCCTCATTTTATTGGCTCTTATTATTTTTACCCTTATTATTTCTTCATACTAAGTAGCCATTCCGCAGCCTTGAAAAATTATGTGATTAAAATTTAGAAAAGATGCTTCTGAGGTTTTCAATCACCAGGCCAACTGCACTACAAGTTGCCGGTGTACCCGCAAGTGCATTAAGAAGTACAAAATCGTGGATTGTTCCAAGATATCGAACAGCTGTAACATTGACACCGGCCTGTATCAGTTTATGAGCATAAGCCTCACCTTCATCACGCAGAACGTCATTTTCATCAGTAATAATAAGAGCAGGAGGTTGTCCTTTTAACTGATCAAACGAAGCCAGCAAGGGAGACGCTGTTGGTTGCTTACGCAGCTCTTTATCAGGCAAATAATTGCCCCAGAACCATTTCATTGCTTCCCGAGTAAGCCAGATCCCATTCGCATACTGTTGATACGAAGGTGTGTCAAAATTGGCATCAGTAACAGGGTAGAAAAGAACCTGATAATCAATTCTAGGGCCTCCTCTTTCCTTTGCCAGAAGTAAGACAGCTGCAGCCATATTTCCTCCTACACTGTCTCCTGCAAGTACAAATCTTGAAGTATCAAGGTTCAGGTTTTTCCCGTTTTCTGAAATGTATTTTGTTGCTGCGTATGCCTCTTCTATAGGTTTCGGATATTGTGCCTCAGGAGAAGGCATGAAATTGACAAAAACAACTGCAGTATTCACTCCGTTGGCGATCTCCCGAACCAATCTGTCATGTGTATTTTTGTCCCCGAGCACCCAGCCTCCCCCATGGAAGTACATTACAACTGGAAGGCTTTCTTTACTCCCTTTCGGCCTTATTATCCTTATAGAAACCTGCCCCTCAGGACCTGCTGGAATATTTAAATCTTCGATGTCTGCAGGTAACTTTGCTACCGCAATCTTTTCTTTTTTCTTAACCAATTATTCGTGTATTAATTAGAGTAAAGATAAAACGCCGCCAATCAATAATTTATGTTTTAAATCTAAGGTTTAGTATTGAGCCTATCCCAAAACTCTAAATTGAGTTATAAAATCCCGAATTTGAAATAATTAATCGATTTTCTGATAAGGAAAATAATTCTAAGATTCTTAACTTGTTTGTAGAAAACTGAGTTTTGGGATGAACTCATTATTAAAACCCTTATGAGAAGGTAAGACCCATTTTTGTTTTTTTACAAGATTTGTTTAGCTAAGCTTTAGATTTACTTATCCTTACCAGATAAAGATCTAACCGATTGAAATTTGAGAATCACGGTTCTACTTTTAGTATAAGATATTAGTATAAAGATAGTGAAGGGATTTATATAATTTATAGGATAAAATATCCTTACAATTAATAATTCTCAAAATAAAAAATAGAACAGTAATAAAAGGACAGTAATAAATTTAGGATGCGGTTAGTTATAGCCTTTAGCGTAGGCTATGCAGAGTAAATATACTGCCCTTTTTGCCTGTATAAATTTAAGCTCTCACTTGTTAGCTCGATGTGCCTGCAATGAGAATTTTATAAATATTTAAACTGAATATAGTCTTAATATAAAATTGCATAATGAAGGAACGAAAATGGATAACAATAGCTTTGCAGTAACAAAATAACCTTGAAGAGTCCAAAAAAAATCGAGAAAAGGCAAGAAGAGTTATAAAAACTAGAAAGTTAAGGAAGTTTAGATATTTTTGAAAAAGAGATCGAGGGCATGATGGAAAAAAGAAAAGAAGAAAAAGATGGTTATCAGGAACAGGACGCTCGAACACATCTTTACAGGATGACAGAGAAGCTCTTTTCTGTAGGAGACGATTACTGGATTGAGAACGAAAAAGGCAAAAAAGCTTTTTATGTAGATGGAAAATCGCTGCGCCTGCAGGATACCCTGATTTTAAAGGATAGAGATGGAAATGAGGTATATGAGATCAAGGAAAGGCTGTTCAAGCTCAGAGATACTATGGACATAAAACGGGATGGAACTACTATAGCAACCGTGAAAAAAGCCTTTATGACGTTTATACGGGAAAAATGGGAAGTCGAGCTTGCAGACGGTCCGGATATGGAAATTCAGGGAGATATATTTGATTATGACTATAGTATTGAAGCGAATGGGCAAAGAGTTGCCCGGATCTCTAAAAGTTTTTTCAGTTTAAGCGACAGCTACGGGATAGAAATTGCGCCCGGGCAGGATGATGCCCTTATCCTGGCAATAGCTACTGCAATTGACCAGATGGCACATGATAGGTAAGTTGAAGCGATAAGTTTGAAATATCTGTCTCTTCAGGCTCAAAGCATTATAATTCAGAATAGATTTTACCGAAGATCCTTCTCAACTCTTATTTTTCTCTTTTAATTTAAAATGAGATCGCCTTACAAGAGAATCTAGCTCGAAGCAGGATAAACTTACTTATAAAAGATATCGATTGATATTCTTATTTTTTT
Source organism: uncultured Methanosarcinales archaeon (assembly GCA_964520335.1). Lineage (GTDB taxonomy): Archaea > Halobacteriota > Methanosarcinia > Methanosarcinales > Methanosarcinaceae > Methanosarcina. Next base: position 10,705 of record CAZFNE010000089.1, read on the forward strand.
TTGTTTTCATTTTTACTCATTAATAACTCGAAGTTTAACCTTTAAAGGCTTATTAGAAGTCCTGAAGCACTCTACTTTAAAAATTAAGAAGAAATTTAAACATTTTACTTTTTCATGAGAAGCTTTAGATCTTAATATCAAGATGAGGTATAAAAATTAACGACATAAGGTAAATTTATCTGATTCAAAAATTATTAGTAAATGAAATACAGACTTTTATAACAACTCATACTACAATAACTCATGTTTTTCCTTTACATATCTTCACTAAATTATCTGTATTTATTAGTTTATATAGAAACTTAAAACATAAAAAGTATATTTAATTAAAAAAGCTTTATGGAGTAGTGTTATGACAAAATATGAATATTGTAACCTATCAGTTGCTTACTCAACAAACATAGTTAGAGTTGTTTATCCAGATGGAGAGTCTAAAGATACAACCTGTGATAATCTTATGAACACTCTTAACGATTTAGGAAAAGAAGAATGGGAATTGGTATCCGTTGTATATTTTGACATAGGTGGAACTTTTTATTTTAAAAGAGAGTTAAAAACTAACTTATAAATCCAATAATTCTATCATAAACAGACAAATGAGTCTGTAAAAACTATTTTTACTCTTTTATCACTCGT
>CAZFNE010000090.1:0-11317 GCA_964520335.1 uncultured Methanosarcinales archaeon
TATTTAAACTGACAATTCAAGTCAGGTGGGGTTCAGAGCAGCAGTTCTTTCGCCTTTGCAACGGCTTCACTTGCGTTTTCAGCGTAGCAGTCTGCACCTATTTTGTCTGCCCAGGCCTGGGTTGCAGGAGCTCCTCCTACCATTACTTTAATTTTATTTCTGATCCCTTCTTCCTTAAGCAGGTCAATAACTTCTCTCTGGCCCTGGAGAGTTGTAGTCATAAGGGCAGAAAGCCCGATCATATTAGCATTAACTTCTTTTGCTTTGTCTACAATAGTTTTTGTGGGAACGTCCCTACCAAGATCATAAACTTCAAAACCAGCAGATTGAAGCATCGTGGATACAATAGATTTGCCGATGTCGTGAACATCGCCTTCTACAGTAGCGTTTATAATAACCCCAAGCTTCTTGCTCTGGTCTTCTGCTGGCATACCAGCCTCAAGGGCCTTAACCCCTGTTGTCATTGCGTCAGCAGCCATCATTACATGGGGTAAGAAAAGTTTGCCTCTTTCAAAAAGGGTTCCTACCTGGTTCATACCTGCAGAAAGTCCCTGTTCAATAATTTCAGAGGGCTCCATAACTTCTTTTGCCTTTTCAACGGCAGCTAATACTGCATCCTTCTTACAGGAGATAACTGCATCAGAAAGCTCCTGGATAAGTTCTTCTTTTGTTGCCATTTTTAAACCTCCATTTATGCGTCAGAAATCTTTTCCAGCGTATATGGGTAAGCTGAATATGAAATTTCTATAAGACATGTTTTTATAGTTCCTGAATTATTTAGCCTAATCTATCGAGATTTTCGAAAAACAAGAGTATTAACACATGCAATTAGCTGAACTAAAGGCAGTGGATTTTTTAAAGGCATTAAAATTTTCTGTGGTATTGTCGATAGATAATTAAAAATCTGGTTTAAAAATGAGATTTTAAAATCTCGAAGAATTTGAATCCTAAAACGTTAAAACCTGATTCAAATAAAAGGAATCAAATTAAGGAAATAAAAGTAATGTTAATTTTATAGCATAAGTATTTTTAACATATGTATTAGATGTATTCTATTTTCAATAAATAGAGAATTCAATTTATTGAAAGTTCATTAAGTACACAGAATCTTGTTTTTTCGTGGTGGGGAGCTGCATGCCTCCAATTAATTGAAAAATTATCAGAATCCCTGGTTGGCAGTTCCGAACCTTCCTCTGGAGACTCAGATTTTTCGGTTTGCTGGCAGAAATACTCCCCATCAAGCCCGAATTTCCTGAAAACTTCACATTCCTCACAGAGGCACCCTTCTTTTTTTACATGGGCAAGCTTTTTTCCGGAACAGAACATGCCTTTACCTCCTGGATACGATGAACAGATTTTGCAGAAGCAGGCTTTAAGATGGTGGTATGAACCACAGATCCCAAAATATCTTCCATATTCCTCCCGTGCTTCCCTTATCAGGTCAGAGGGTCCTTCAGCAGGGCTTTCCGGTTCTAGTTTTTGAGGTTCACATTTATTCTTAGTCTTTATCTCAGGACTCAGAAGATTCCTCCTATGTATAAAAAGCCATTATTTATAAGATGTCAAATTATATTATATATTGCATAAGAAATTGAGCAAGGCCTTTAGGAGTGAATTTAACGGAGGCAGTAAAAGACCTAAATCGAATGTATCTGAGGAGACATGGCTATGGGATTTGAAGAAATAAGTGGTAATGACGAATCAATTCTTGAAGATACTCTGCAAAGGCAGCGAGTTGTGGAAACTGTTATTAACAATAGTCCTGTTATGGCTTTTCTCTGGACCCCGGAAGAAGGCTGGCCTGCTAAATACGTGTCTGAGAATGTAACTCAGCTTGGGTATACTTCAGAAGATTTTCTCACAGGCAGGATAATGTATGCTAATATCATTCATTCTGACGATATAGATAAGGTTAAAAAAGAACTTACACAATGCTACGAGACTGGAAAAGACAGTTTTTTACACCGATACAGGGTTCTCACAGGAAAAGGGGAAATCCGCTGGATGGAAGAAAAAACCTTTATCCAGCGGGACGAATGGGGGAATGTAACGAATCTCCAGGGGATAGTCAGGGATATTACTTCTGAAATAAAAAATGAAAAAGCTCTGCATAATGCCCTTGAAAGCCAGAAAGCCCTTATGGAAAAACAGAAAGCTTTGCTTGAAAGGCAAAAGGCCCTTGAAACAGTAATAAATAACAGTCCTATGGTAGTTTTTCTCTGGAAAGCCGAAAAATACTGGCCAACTCTGTATGTTTCTGATAATGTAAGGCAGTTTGGATATCCTGCAGAAGATTTTATTTCAGGCAGGATTCTGTATGGGAAGATTATCCACCCTGAAGATCTTTTACTGGTAGAGCTTGAGCTTGAGGAAAATTGCGCAGAAGGAGGAAAAGAATTTAATCGCCAGTACAGAATCCTCACCCAAAAAGGAGAAATCCGGTGGGTAGATGAAAAAACCTTTATCCAGCGCAATGAGGATGGGGAAGTTATGCATTTCCAGGGAATAATTGAAGATATAACCGGAAGAGTAAAAACCCATAATGACCAAAAATCTTGAAAAGCAGGATAGTAAATATAATATAAAAAACAGAAAAAAATTCAAATAAAATTTAATACTTAATAAAAAAGTTAATATTGATGGGATAATATGTTTAATATATGCAGGAAATAAAATCTGAAGAATTAGACCATAAGGATCGATGCCCAAGATGTCATGGAGTTTTAAAAGGCGATGAAATTATTACTATCACTCCAGATGGTTGCAAATATTGCAGGAAGCCAGTAGAAGACCCCTTTAAAACAAAGAATTAAAATGAGCTCGGACCCTTTGTAAACTTAAAAATTCTAAATATCTTTCTTTAACTAATTTTTTCATAATTAGTTTTTTATTCTTTTGCTAATGTTAATTTAATAGTTTAATTATTTCATTTTTGTTATTATTATTATTATTTAAAAAATTTATGATATATCACAAAAAACATCCCATCTGAATGTTCCTTCTTTTCCTGATTGATAGAGTTAACACCCCAGAGCCTGGCTATCCAATTATAAAATAATTTTGAGAGCTTTAGTCCTGTTAGATCAATATATTTATAAAATAAATAACTAAGCGGAATTATTAAAATCAGGGATATAAAGCAGGAAACAAAAACTGCAAGAGAATACGGCAGTATAGGGTAGAGAATTAGAAATAATGCGCAGGTAAAGGTGCTTATTATCAGGAAATGTATAAGATAAAGAGAATAAGAGATTTTTCCGAGAAAGACTGGAAGAGGGGATGCGAAGATCTTTTGCATACCCTGACTGTTTAACAGGGCATACATCACTATGCTGGCGCCTATAATATGATAAGTTGCTCTTGGGTTCTGGAAAAGGCCATTATTCAAAAATGCATATATTGAATCGCTTTTTATAGAGTCCATAGGATAAGAGCCCAAAAAGAGGCCCAGAATCAATATTCCAAGTAAAATTGTTTTATTCTCTGTCTTTAAAGTCGAAAAAAGCAAAGATTTGCTGCTGAATGCATCAGCAAGTGCTATGCCTATTATGAAGGCCAGATAATATGTATTAAAGAAGATAAGAGCAGAAGCCATATATAGAGTCCAGCGGTTACGCAGAGAACCAAAAATGAGGGCCATTGCAAAAACAAGCATTGACCCATAAAATTCTATTTTCATGGTCCACAAAACAGGATTATAAGTATCGTCTCCTGCAAAAAAAGTGCCCCAAAATGCGGTTTTTAAAGCGTTGATAATATTTGGCGTAAAAGTCCAGTAATTGGCATAATTATTATTTCCGGAAATTGCGACGGCTTCAATATAGTAGTGGAATGCCCCATTTGAGGCCAATAAAAAAGAAAAGATTATCACAGCTAAAACCGGAACAAACAACCGGATATATCTACGCAGGGCACTGCTTAAAATAATATTTTTATCTTTTGTATTAAAATATTTTTGAGTTAATACGTATCCGCTTAATACAAAAAAGATGCAGACTGAAAAGTTTCCTGCGCCAATTAAGCCCAGAGGAGTTTCTGTAAAATACTGTTCAAAAGTTCCCAACCGGGCAGGCATTCTACTGGTATAGATTAATGCAGGGGCTAATACAATAAAAAAATGCATAATCAGGACATTAATCGCAGCTACTCCACGCAGCCCATCAAGATAGCTAATTTTTTCAGTCGTGTCCATATCTTAACGCTCAAAAAATAAATTATAAACTTATATAAGTATTCTTACAAAGGGTTTCTATAACCAGTTCTTATAAAATGTTTTTCTTTAGTTTCCACAGTTGGAAAGGATCCAATATATTTATTTCTAAAAAAGATTTTATTTAAATTGTGTTAAGGTAGGTGTTAATGTAGAAGTGAATATTATTTACAAAATAAATATAATTTAATTCAAATTATTCTTTTTTTGCAGATCCCTGACTTCTCTTTTTCAATCTTTTTTCTATTTTAACCGTTCTTAAGTAATTTTATATACATTAATTATTAATAATAATGCATGAAAGGATTTTCAATCAATATCGAAGAAGCCACTCTGGCTAATGAGAATTTCCGAAAGGTACTCTACACCTCCAGGTACAGCCAATTAGTGCTTATGACCCTCAAGCCCAAAGAAGAAATCGGAATGGAAGTCCACGAAGAAAATGACCAGTTCTTCCGTTTTGAAAGCGGGGAAGGCAAATGCATAATTGACGGCAACGAATACAAGCTTGAAGACGGAGTTGCAGTAGTTATACCAGCCGGGGCGCAGCATAATGTTATTAATACTTCAGAAACCGAAGAGCTCAAAATGTACACAATCTATTCCCCCGCCCACCATAAGGATGGAATAATGCGCGTTACCAAAGAAGAAGCTGAAGCTAATGAAGCTGAATTCGACGGTAAAACTACAGAATAAGCTATTATCGAATATTTCTGGATAATGAGTCTCGGCAATATAAAAAGCAGGAATTCAATATAAAGATCCGATATCAAATTTAATATAAAATTCAATAAAAATAGATTTCGGTTAAATTTTAAAGCCCGATTCTGCCGTAAAAATATGAGAAAAAAACCTGAAAACGGGAAAGACCATTTATCTCTAAGTCCATAGGCCTCGAATTTAACCTTCAGTTTCTTTTTTCTCTCCTTCAATTAGGGAATTTGTAAAATCAGTTGTTTCTTTCTTTGTTTCTTCTTTTCGCTCTTCTTTATGTTCTCTTATCCTGATATCTCCGATAATTTCTTCTACTTTACTTCCAGTCACGTAATCTTCATTAAAATAATCCTTTTTCTCTGGAATATCATTTTTAGCTTTAGGGTCGGCTACGAAGATTCCATTATTAAGGATGCCTCCAGGAACATTGATTATTCTGTCTTCTAACCAGATCCTGTAATTTTCAGAAATCAGGCAGCCTTCTTCCTTTTCGAATATTGCTGAATCCTTATGGTAATATAGGGTTACGGAATCAGGGGTTTCCTCGTAAAGTCCACATTCTTTGAATTTTTTATTTATATAAACATCGAATGTGCCATCATCATGCAGGATAAAATGGGTTGTCCTATTGGTATATTTTCTGGGCATGGGATCACATTATTTATTTTTTTAATTCTGTTTTTAGGGTTTTGTTATAGTTGTTGTCCTATTTTATTATTAAAATAGTTTTTCTTTTATTAATCTTATAGAACTTAAAACCATTACAGAATAACATAATGAATTACAGACTTATGACCTGATTTATCCAGTCACATAAATTCATTATTTCCAGTACCTATTTCGAAACTGTCTTCTATTTATTGTTTGGTATTGTGTATTATATGGTATTCTAATTATACTGGTATCATAAAAATACTAATATATAATAGTATTTAAAAAACAAACTTTATGGAAAGAAAAATGGAAAGAGAAGAAAAAACAGGGAGCAAAAGTACTATTTAAGAAAAAATCCAGCAGAGGTGGACAAAGATATGTTTTGTAATCAGTGTCAGGAAGCCCTTAATGTGCAGGGTTGTACGAAAAATGGAGTATGTGGTAAAAAGGGAGAAGTTGCAGACCTCCAGGACAGACTTCTTTATGTCCTGAGAAGTATTTCCTTTTATAATTTAAAAGCAAGAGCTGCGGGGCTAAATGAGGAAAAAACAGATAGGTTTGTTCTTGATGCGTTTTTTAGTACGCTTACAAATACCAATTTTGATAAAAAAGAAGTCGAACTCCTTGTAAAGAAAGGGTTTGAATTAAGGGACGAAATCAAAGCCAGACTGCCCGTAGAAGTAATACCTGATGAAAAAGCTCTCCCACGCTTTGCTAAAGTCACTCCCGAAAACATCGAAGGAATGAACGTTGCAGTGCACTTTTCTACTGAAAACGAAGATATTCGGTCCCTCAGGGAGCTTCTTCTCTATGGCTTGAAGGGACTGGCAGCTTATTCGCACCATGCCTATGTTCTTGGGTATAAGGATGAAAGCATTTATGAGTTTATAGAAAAAGGGCTGGTTGCCACTGTTGACGACAGCCTGGGAGTAAACGATTTAGTGGGCCTTGTTCTCGAGTGTGGACAAAAGGGAGTTAATGCTCTTGCTTTACTTGATAAAGCAAATACGGAAACTTACGGGAACCCCGAGCCGACTGCAGTTAATATAGGGGTTAGAGATAAGCCTGGAATCCTTATTAGCGGCCATGATTTAAAGGATCTGGAACAGCTTCTTGAACAGACAAAAGGCACAGGAATCGATGTATACACGCATGGGGAAATGCTGCCTGCAAATGCATATCCAGCTTTTAAGAAGTACGAGAATTTCGCAGGCAATTATGGAAATGCCTGGTGGAAACAGAATGAGGAATTTGAAAAATTCAACGGCCCAATCCTGATGACCACAAACTGCATAATCCCGCCTCGCGAATCATACCGAAACAGAATCTATACTACTGGAGTTGTTGGTTTCGAAGGGCTTACTCATATCTACGAGAAAGAAGACGGAACAAAAGACTTTACTCCCCTTATCGAGCAGGCTAAAACAAGCAAGCCTCCTGAACCAATAGAAAGTGGAACTGTAACTGTAGGCTTTGCCCATGAGGCAGCCCTTTCAGTTGCCGACAAAATAATAGATGCTGTGAAGAGCGGAAAAATCAGTCGGTTCATGGTTATGGCAGGCTGCGACGGCAGGCATAAAGAAAGAGCTTATTATACCGATTTTGCAAAAGCCCTTCCAGAAGATACTGTAATCCTTACAGCAGGCTGCGCAAAATACCGCTACAACAAACTTGACCTGGGAGACATTGGAGGAATTCCAAGGGTCATTGATGCAGGACAGTGCAATGATTCCTACTCGCTTGTCGTAATCGCCCAGAAACTTGCAGAAGCTTTTGGCCTTGAAGACATAAATGACCTGCCGGTTTCCTATAATATTGCCTGGTATGAACAAAAAGCTGTACTTGTGCTGCTTGCCCTTTTAAGCCTTGGAGTGAAGAATATCACGCTGGGCCCAACTTTACCTGCTTTCCTTTCCCCGAATGTGATAAAAGTGCTTGTCGAGAATTTCAGTATCAGGCCGAATACAACTGTTGAAGAGGATATGAAAGTCCTGCTGAGCTAAAGACAGATTTATCTTAAGAAATTTATAGATTAAGATGTTTATAAGCATCTTATCTACATTTTATTAAGTTGGGAGCGCAGAGGTTCACGAATACTCCATTCTCTTGGGTGGTATGATCGCACGCAATTTGATTTTAAGAGCACAGGATCAAATGGTTAAACAAAACGATTTGATATGACATAGGGCAATGTATGCTTTAATTCGAAAAAAGTACGATTTCTTTTCTGGTTATATTTAGAAAATCAAAAGAGCATCGTATTCTTAAAATTTCAAGACTTAAATTTAAAATCTGTTTTAAGAATCGAATAGCTATTAAACCCTTTATATACAGATTTTCGAAAATCTAAAGTTTAGAAATATTTTTTTTTACAAAATAATCTTTTTCAAGCCTTATAAAATTAATTAACCCTATCTACACTCTTTCCAGCTATAAGCATATTTATATTTAATTCTACCAATTTTGTTATTGTCAAGCCGCGACAGTCGGTAGGATGCGCTATTAACTAAAATTTAGGTATTAAGTACATTGTATCTGGAGAATTAAACCGGAAAAATGCCTCTGGAATAATCTGCAGAAAAAAAAGGAAAAATGAATTTCTAAATTTATAATTTACAGTAAAATCTGTAATTTACAATAGAAAACTGGTGGAGTGTGTAAAGATATGTTGAAACAAAAGAAGGGAATTATTGCCATTTTGCTGGCGCTTTGTTTTTTGCTGTCAGTGACAGCTGGCGCAGTAAGTGCTAAGCCCGAAGGGTATGGGAACAAATTCGACGATAAGAAAAAGTTCGACGATGAGAAGAGATTTGACAAACATAATGACAAATGTTTTAAGAAAGTATGGATTAAAGGTTACTGGGAGAAAATAGTAATTAAAAAAGTATATTTCAAGCACGGACACAAGGTCGTTGTCAAAGAAGTAATTAAGAAATGGCACAAAGGCCACTGGAAAATAATTAAAGTACCTTGCAAACATCACGGCTATGACCGCTGATAATTTGGTAGTAAATTTTACTAAATATGAAAAATCTAATGAGATAGGAATTATGCACTTCAAAACAAGCATTGAATGAAGGAATGAATATAACATATGTGGCATGTAATTGGATTAAACCCTCTTAATCTGGAATTTCTAATTTGATGCTTTTAACTCGAATTTTTTACATAATTCTTACCTTATTCTTATTTATTACTTCTATAACTGTCTATTTTCAAATATTGTAACTTGCATAATAGCTACTAGATTATTAGGAATCTTTATCGACAAGGATTAAAATATTCTCTCTTCCATTCTTTAGTTTCTTAATCAGGCCTCTTTTTTCCAGTTCTGAGAGTAAGAGACTGATCTTTACTTCAGAGTAATCAAGCTTACTTCGCAGATCCTTCTGAGTAATTTTACCCTTATGGCCCCGAATTATATCAAGAGCTTCACTCAGGTCTTTAGAGAGAGGGAGCTTTTTTGGAGTGGGATTTAAAGCAGAATTTTCATTTTCAAAAGCACCCGCAGGCGCTATCCCAATTGAATTTTTTAAAGATTCTCTTTCTCCAGGGTCCTCTGATTCCAGTTCTATTCCAGAATTGGGGCTATTGCTTAATGGGTTCGCCATAAAGCCAGATAGTCCGGGCTTTCTTTCTCGAAATTCCCGGAATTTTAAGTTTTTGTTCTTTTTGAAAAGTTTATAGCTTCCCCCTGCCAAAAGGAAAATGGCAATGATAACTGGCAGGTAATTCAGATTTGTAAATCCATTTAGAGTTGTTCTTCCAGCAGAATCTCCACTATTCACATTAGTGGTTTTAGCTACCGGCTCTTTTGCAGTATTTTCAGAAACCGGGAAAAGCAGAAGATCAAATACGTAGCTGCCTTCACTCTCAATTTCAATAATTGTTTCTTTTGAATAAACCAGCCTGTCGTTCTGGTAATACTCCGCTGAAATGGTATAGGTACCAGGGGCTAATTCAAAAGAATAAGTCCCATTTTTTGCCAGTATATATTGAGGGGGGTTTGAATCTATCTCGATGACAGTATCATTCAGAGGTTCAAAAGTATCCCAGGCATATGTTGCTCCATGTACTGTAGCTGTGACATTGCTGTCTGCTAAGAAGGGTATGCCTACAGCGGGAGATACCCCTAAGGAAATCAAAATAACCACATAAATAATATAGAACCTCAGATTCATCTCTACCAGTAAATCCAGTATTTTAAATTGAGGTCAGGGAGTTAATTGCAGAAAAGCGTGAGCACAAAATCTCCAATCCAATCTCTTGAATCTCTCAAAAGAAATAGGAGATATTTTATTATATTCATTAGCAATAAATTCTCTTCCCATTGCCCCACAATCCAATTTAGATTTTATTTTCAAGCATATTCCAGAATAATTCTGGTAGTTACATTAGAGTCTAGCCCACACTCTAGTTTAAATAAAATTAAGTTAACTGTAGCTTCTGCTCACAATTAATTGAGTAGATTTAATAAATAAATATTTCGTTTGTATTTATTTTATTTTTAAAAATAAAAAAGAGAAGTCCCTCAATCTGGGGCAAGGTGAATATATGGAAATTTATTTATAGAGCTTGTCCCAAAACTCAAAATTGCTCCCCTTATTCTTGTATTCAAAATTATCAATTTGGATACAGGTTACGAAAATAATTTTGAGAAATTAGGAAAAGTTGGTTTTGGGATAGCCTCATACATTAATTAGAAAACTCGTCCCTTATTAATATCTTCATTAATGGGTACTGTTAAATTTTTATTTCTTATTTTTTAAACAGTCAAATCGATGCTCACTGTAGCCGTCTGTAAATCCATTTTCATAATCATTCTTATTTTCTTTAGAAGTGGAAGGAATTTTTACGAGGGTTTCTTTAGGGCCATATCGTTTGCAGTCATTTTGTGCTTGATTTTTTCCATCGTTGTAACCTTTATCGTAGCCTCTATTATAATCATTATTGTTATTCTCAACTGCATCTGCAGATATAGCTAAAATTGAAAGCGAAAAAGAAAGTACCAGTAAAATCGTGAAAATTTTCTTTATTTTCCCAATTTTTTTATTTCCCATATATTATGCCCCTAAGTTCGATTATATGAAAATAGTTAATTTAGCAATTGCTAAATTAGTTTAAGTACATGGATTAAAATATACTAGTGCTTCGATTCCAAAATAAATTCCTTATTTAATGGAAAAATTCATGATCAGTGAATCTATTCAAAGTCGAAGTTTGTGAACATACTTCGGAATCGCAATACTAGATTTCAGTGTAAACGATTTATTTAAATTGCATAAGTCAGCTTCTAGTTGAACTTTTTCTTAGAAGATTTATTTTTTCTTAGAATATTTATTTTTTTATTAGAATATTTATTTCGTCTGCTTGCCAGCTATTTCTAATTGTACTCTATTATATGTGGATTAAATAAATAAATACTTATAATAAAAATCATTTAAAACAGATAAATTACTAAAATAACCGTTTCTAAACTTTCGATTTGGGTTTAGGAAAAGATCTTTTCCCATATAATTAAAAAAGGCTTTAGCAACCTTATTTTTCAATATCCAAATATAAGGTTCTCTTTCAGCTCAAAAATAATAATGAAAAGACAAGGCTCTTTTCAAGAATATCAGTTAACCTTTGTATATCGACGAGAATCAGGCCTTTCATTCTCAAAACACCCAGTTATTATTTCGTTATCAAATGAATAGAGAATATATGCAAATCCATACTGTATTAGAAATATTTTTT
>CAZFNE010000091.1:0-11273 GCA_964520335.1 uncultured Methanosarcinales archaeon
TTACTTTCATTGTAAAAAAAAGGTTTCGGAACTAAGGATATTCGGAACTACTGAATTCCCTCAAGCATGCATTTCCCAACAGGAATGAAGGAGAAATCCAGATCAAATTAAGTAAAGACGAAGACTGTAATACTCATTTCACCTTGATTGTCTCAGATAACGGGGTAGGAATTCCTGAAGATATAGATATTGAAAACCTAGATAGTTTAGGGCTTCAGCTTGTAGTTTCTCTTGTAGATCAGTTAGGTGGGAAGTTTGAACTAAAAAGAGATAATGGCACTTCATTTACAATAAAATTTGCAGTAAAAGAAGAAAGTGATAAGACATCTAAGAAAATACCACAACAAACTTGATTAAATGAATTTTTTGACCACATCAGCAAAATTACTTCAGTAAGAGCTAATAATTGCCGTTTTGTCGCTATCCATTATTATAGACTTTAAGCTGGAAAACTTAGCCCGGACGTAATGCTCTAGCCCATATTTCCATTCTTTACACTCAGGCCGGCCTTTATTAATAAACATAGCCTGGTGGGCACACCCTCCCATACAGATGGGCAGCATTTTACATTTTACACATTCTGGATACTCGAAAGGCTCCCAGGTCAGCCATCTAATTTCTCGATTTTCCCTGTCGCTTTCATTATTTTCCTGCTCTTCCTCTATTAAATCGCTAATTTTCCCAATGCTTGCCTGTTTGTTTCCTATTTCTGTCCAGCACTTGTAAATGTCTCCATCAGGATCGAGTACAAAAGCATTCTCTCGATTTGCATCGCAGGCTCGCGCAAATCTTGGATAAAAGGAAACTCTCCAGGTTTCAAATTCCATTGAGTTTAGACTCTTACTGAAAGCCTGGTTAACTTTTGAGAACTCTTCTGTTAACATACAGGAACTCTCATATGATTTGCATCCGGAAGTGTAAGGAATTACCTGTCCCAGGTAAATGAATACATCATTCAAACCGTTATCCCTTAATGTCTCCAAGAGCCTGTTTATGCTTTCAATATTTGAGCGGTCAAGATTTACGCGAATATATACTTCAATATCTTTTGCTTTTAGAAGTCTAATCCCTTCAAGAATCCTGTCAAACGTTGGGCCGTTGCTGCCTTTAAGCATTCTGCGGCTGTTATGAACTTCGCGAGGCCCATCCAGGGTAATATGGACAAACTTGATTCTGCTCTTCTTTAAATTTTCTATAATTTCTGGATCTTTCGAAATCAGGTACCCATTTGTAACCATGCCAGCAGAATAATCGACTTTATTCTTTTCTGCAGTCGCAATTATTTTTTGTGATAAATCAAAAATAATTTCTTTTGCCAGGAGCGGCTCCCCGCCGTACCAGGTTACAAAAAGACTTTTCCCTGTTTTTGCTTCTTTTTCAATATAGTCCAATAAATTTTGCTTTATATTTTCTGGCATGAAAACGTTTTGAGCATCATTTGTATCGTGATTTTCCTGAACTTTATGATTCTTCTGGCGTCTGTTGCCTCTCTGGCTTTCGTCCTGTTGTTCAAAACAGTAGCTACAACCAAAATTGCAGGCTAAAGTTGGCGCAATAACCAATCTGATGAGAGGACTGGCATATTTGTCACTGTTATAGGCAAACTTAACCATTCTCAGCTCATCAGCAGCATTCTCAACTACAAAGCCTCCTTCTCGCAGCTCATCTATAAACTTCCTTTCTTTTTCTGAAAGGAGCGTATAGTCGAACTGAGCAGCGTTTAATAAATTTAGATGGCTTCTTTTTACTTCAGCCAGGGCTGTAGTCAGGCTGTTAAAAAGAATTACCTTTTCCTGGTCTTCAGTTGACCAGACAAAATTATAGATAGAGGGTTTCATAGCTTTAGCGTACATCTAACCTGGTACCTATACTGCTTTTACACTCACAGAACCCGCACCCGCCTACTCCATCGCACCCAATACATCCTCCGTTCATTCCTTTGAGTTTCTCAGGTAGTACAAGGTAGACAACGTCAGCAGATTCTTCGACTACTTTAACTTTCACATTTCCATGTATTTTTAGTCCGGATTCTTGAATTGCTTGCTTTGGATTCTCCAGCAGGGCTTGCTTAAAATCTGGATTTGACTCTGCTTTTGATAAAACGTGTTGCTGGAATTCTTCACGGGACAATGCATCTGCCATTTTAATTTCTTTCTTAATTCTTCTCATAATTTCCCCCCTTTTAATATGAGTAAAACAGTTCTATACATCTATCTCTGCCAATAACCTAAGAACGAAAAAATACTTCGAGTCCCCCTCCAAATATAGTTTATTTAGATTTAAAAAATCAAGAGTAGAGGAGGCAATATTAACTCAATACTTGAAATTATATTTTTTCAAACCCCTAGGTAAGCTTTCAACTCATATCAATAATAAATAATGTTTACTCCTATAAAGCCTTAACTATACATGGACAAGTGAGATTGCAAAAAGACAAGATAAAATACCTGAATATGATAGTTTCTAATAAATCGATGTTTCAGGGTATTTCAGAATAATATACATAGGACTTACGCGGTTGAACTAGAAAATCAATGGCATTAAACTTTTAACTGTCTAAATTAGGAATTTGACAACAATGCCTATTGCTCCTGATTTTGAACCTCAAGTGCGTAAGTCCTAATACAGATAAATGAGTTAGATTTTGAAATAAATCAAGGAGAGTGAAGTAGATATAAAAAAGGAAAGTCAGTAAATATAAAGATCGAAACAGTATAAAATAAAACGTAAAATAAAAATTGAATTAAAACAATCAAAAATTAGGCTTACTACAACTTAAACTTACTATAAAGGATAAGATAATCAAAACTTTGGAATATCACGTAAAATACTCTATTTTAGCATTTGGGAATTTTTCTTTGATCAGGGAGCTAAAATACTGCTTAATTTCTGCTACTTCTTCTTTTGGGTAAACATACTTAAACCTACCAAATTTTCCCCATTTAAGAACACGTTTGCTTTCATCCATATCCAGTTTAGTATTTGGGAAGTGCTCCAGTATAAACTTCTTTGCAACTGGAGTGAACCTGTGCTGGATAAGTTCAAAAGTAATTGTTTCGGCCGATTTATTTCTGTTAATTTTACCCTGGAGCTTCTCAAAGAGTTCCAGGTACTCTTCTTTCCAGCCAGCATAAATCATAATAGGAGCCACTATAAAGCCAATTGGATACCCTGCTTCATATAGTTTTGAAGCTGCTTCTATTCTTTCATCGAAGCTGGTCGTATTGTGCTCAAAATTCTTTATAACATACCTGGAATTTATACTAACGCGAAAACGAGTTTTGCCATTGTGCTTCAAATTAAGCAGGGAATCCACATTGCTGAATTTCGTAACCACCCTTAGCCTGGCATTTTCCAGGGCTCCGAAAAACTCAATTGTATTTGCAAGGCTCCCGGTAATATGTTCGATAGCCAGAGGATCTCCTGCACTTGCCACTTCAAAGGTAGTTATTTGATTGCTGTTTAGGGCAATATGTTTCTTGATAGATACAAAGATCTCTTCCAGGTTTACATAAGTTCTGAGATATGGCTTGCTGCTCTGCGTAGTATATAAATAGCAGTACTCACAGCTTGCAGGGCAGCCGATAACCAGGGAAAATTCAAAATCCGCAGATGGTTTGCAGATATCAAATTTCAGGCTTCTTTTAACTGCAACAACAAGGGTTTTCTTGCCGCTTGCATATCTCTGGCTGTCTTTAGTCCCGGGTATAAGAGAAGAAATCTTTTGAATAGGTGCCTTTATTATTTCAGCAGACGTGCCCTCAAAATACCCATATATCTTCTGTCCAAGGGGATATTCCAGAGATTTAGGCTCAAAAATTACCCTTTCCGGTGAAAATTCTTTTATCCTCTCCCCACCCATGAAATAATTGGAATAGAATTTCTATCTTTTTTACAGTATAATTTTTAATATTATATTATAATACGCCTGGACATGTTCTTCTACAGGGTTTAGATAAGGGCTATATAAAAATATATATAAAAGGTAATCTTTTGAAGAAATTAATTTTTATAGTTAGACAAAAAAATAATTATAATTAAAATGGATTCGATTTGAATAAATTTTGAATTAGATCTATGAAAATTATAAAATTTCAAGTTAAATTTTCTTTTTGTATAAACTGACTTCTGCCTCTTTTTCTAGGCATTCGGAAAATAATGGAAATATTTCTTTAAATTGATCAGATTGTATATGCTTATCAAGGCATTCTTCGTCTTGCCACTCTTCTAACATTGTAAGGATTTCAGGATTACTTACTTCCTGATAAAGCCCGTATTCTATGCACCCTTCTTCTTTTACGGTTTTGTCTACAAGCCTTTTACACATGTCCATAAACTCCTGAAGTTTTTCAGGTTTTACATGGCATTATGCAACAACTTTTATTGTCAATAGAGTCACCAGCTTTTAATTTCTCATGGAGTTAATTTTACTTTTTCTAATGGAGTTTGAAATTTTATTAAAATTCTGGTGTTTTCTATGATTGGTCAGAGCTTTAAAAATCCTTTAAATTTTTTTAAATATTCCCGCTGTTTACATTCTTTACGTCGAAATCCTGCTATTTTCCACGAACTCTCTTATTGAGGGAAATATAAACCTGTAATTATATATACGATTTCATAATTTTAGTATCTACTCGAAAATTCACTTGCGTATCCAGACAGGAGATGTAACAGATGAAAAACGAGAATAATTTACGCTTGGCACTTTTAAGCTCATTGGTGCTTGTTTGTTTTTTAATTATCGGCTCTTCTGCTGCATTGGCAGCAAATGAACAGAATGTTTCGCAGAAAACATCATCTGACAGCGAATTCCCATACCCGCGGGGTACAGCTCCTCCATACGGGATGATGGGATGGGAAACGGGGACTCAATTTTCAAAAGACAAAGCTACGCTTGTCCATTTCGGGTGGAGGGTTTCCATAACTCCAGAACAGTTTGTTGATAATATTAATAAAGGCAAAGCCCTGGGAGTTTCAAAGTATTTAGTAGCAACTGGGGGCCCGGAAATGGTTTCTGAAAGCTTCTGGAAAGAAGTTAAGGAAAAAGGTGTTAATGATGGTGATTTCTACGGAGTTTATTTCCCTGATGAAGAAGGAAATCCCTCAACGCTCATCGAAATGTATACAGCCATGAAAAAATACTTCCCTAACGCTGTTGCCGGGGATTATCTGGGGGACATGAAAAGTGGAGGAGATGAAGCTTTTATTCCAGGCCTTGATGTTTGCTATTTCACAACCTACACGAAATTTCATCCGGAACGCCCTCATGCCTGGGTTTATGGGAATCTTATTGTCAATGCCCCTGACTGGAAAAACGCAGGAAAGACAGTATATGTAACAACAGAAGCCTTTGGACAGGCTATACAGGTGAACCCCTCAGATCCTGACCTCGATACTGTGCAAAAAGTAGCTGACCGGCATGTAAGCCAGATTGTAATGGGAATTTTAGGGGGAGCCCAGGGAGTTTTCTCATACGGCTATAAATATGCGGCAGATACTCCGGCCTATACTGGATGGGCCAGCTTTAAGCCTAAATATGAACAGGTCTGGCCTTGGATTATGGAAGGCAACAGGGAGCTTCTTAAAACAGAGGTCACCAGCAGTAGGTCCAGTATTCCTTCCAGCCCTGGAGGGACAATTCCTGCTGTTACAGCCTGCATATTTACGGATACAGAAGGAAGAAAATTGGTTGCATCATCAAGCATGCTTGATTTTACGGAAGCAAATGGTGCAGTAAATAATGCAACAATTAGCGGTGTGTCAAATGGAACGTATGATGTTTTATGGGAAAACAGAATAGTCAATGTTACTGATGGAACTATCAAAGATACCTGGCAGCCTTATGAATACCATTTCTATCAGTTAAGAAAGAATCAAGGTTGAATGAAACAAATAAAGAATAAATAAAATGTTCTAGATTGAATATACAGGACAAAGACATCTATTAGATGCAGGTAACTATATTTTTTATTAGGACGCAGGTTTATTCTTCCTGTCAATTCTTTTTAGGGCATTGTTAAAAGCCTTAAAAACGAGACGATATTCCAGACGTCTATTTTTTTAAAATCAGTAGAATAGCCAGGAGTTAAAAAATAAGCACGAAAATAATGGAGGAACGGGGAAGGGTTGTGAAACCCCATTCCTTCTGGGGTGAATAAGCCAAAGAGGCTTTTGATTTCAAACGGCATCATTAGGGGACGGTGGCTGCCGGTTTGAAATTGATTTAAGAGGTCTGAACGTCGCTTTTGCGCAATATTTACTAAACCATTGAATTATATAAACATTATGCTTCATGCTAGTAGACTACATATTAGCACGGTTTGAATTGTGATTTTAGACAGATTCCATTGATCTAATAGTATAGTTACTAAATTTTCATTATTAATTTCATTACTAAATTTTCCGTTTTAAAATTTAACAATTTGAATTTAAAGAGATTTATCTTCTCCTTTTAATTCTTTATTTTATTCCCAATTAACATTTTTTTCTTTTAAACTTTTTTATAATTTAGCTTAAATACATAAACAAAAGCCTTTTTAAGTAGAACTTTTATATTCTACATTTAAAAATATTTTTTATCAAACGGAGGCGTTTGGTATAAATGTTAATACAAAAGATAATGGAAGCGAATTCTCCTGGGCACACCTATTTCTTGATAAAAGTCCTTACATAGCTTTAGTTGTAAAAACTGATGGAGCCCTGGTTTATGCAAATAAAGCAGCTTTTTTTCTACTCACTTTGCCCGAAATTAAAATAGGTGATAGGCTTCCTCCAGAATTTTTAACTTATATAGAAAGAGTAATTTTAGAAAAAGAAATCTGGGGCTTGGAGCAGAGAGACGAAAAGAATAAGTTTTTACTCATTTTTAAATTCTCTGGTGGGGATTATGTATACATTTGTGGATTCGATCTTGCCTTTTTGAATGAGGTGTTATATATGGAAAAAACTGGTGAGACACTTCCAATTCCAGTTCCTTTTTCAGGACCCTTTAAAATCACACTGGATCAAACTGCCGAAACTATTGCTTCTATTCTCAAAGCCGAATCCTGCAAGATTTTAAAAGTTTCTCATAAAAAAGCTGAATCTCAGGAAAATTTTTCATTTGAAGATTCTGCCCATAAAAAATCTAGAAAATTTAGAAAATCCCTTGAAGGCTCTTTTGATACTCTTTCTTCAAGCTCTTTTCAATCGATCAAGGCTTTTAATGATAGAGCTTCTATAAATCATTCCATAAATCTTTCTAATTCTGATTCAGAAAGAGGGCTTTGTAAGGAGGAATTTGTTGAAGAAATCGGTTCAAACAGGCAGGTGATCAAGGAACAAAACATAAACGAGCCTTATGAAGTGACCTCTGAATTTAACGGTGGAATTTGCGTTTTTCCAGAGAGTCAGAACACTTCTTTAATTGTTGTAACTCTCCAGACAACTAAATCCAAAAACTTTTCTCCAGAAGAAGTTTGTTTTCTAAGATATATTCTATCACTTGTAAGTAGAATTCTGGAATGCAATCAAGTTGATAGCAAACTTCACGATAAAATCCATTTTTTTGAGGCTTTACTCACTTCTGTTCCCGACCCTTCTTATTTTAAGAATATGAGTAAAAGAGCAGAAGATTATGGCACTGTAATTTCAGAAGGGATTGGTAATCACCTGGAAGAAGAATTTGAAAGGGAAAGATTTCAAAAAGATAAATTTGAAGCAGGTCCTCTAGCCCAAAAACATGCCTTAAGGTCAGAGGAATTTAAGGTTAAAATAAAGCCTAAAAAAAGAGGTAATGCTTCCAAAAAGGCGTCAGAGTTTCTAAATGCTGTAAGGGATATAAGCGGATTAAAAGAAGGTGAGGAAACTCTAAAAATAGCCCTTGAAGTCCAGAAAGTACTCTGGACAGTAATAAATAACAGCCCTGCAGTGGTTTTTCTCTGGCGGAATGAAGAAAACTGGCCTGCAGATTTTGTTTCAGATAATATCTCACAATTTGGGTATACTGTAGAGGATTTTACAACCAAGAAAGTGCTTTACGGGAGTATTATTCACAGGCAGGATATTGATAGGGTTAAAACAGGCCTCAATCGTTTTGTAGAGGCCGGACAGGGCGGTTTCAGGTCTGAATACAGGCTATATACAAAAGCTGGGGACATACGCTGGGTTGACGAGAGAACATTTATCCAGAGAAATAAGGCCGGGGAGGTTATCTTCTTCCAGGGCGTGGTCATAGATATTACGGAAAGGAAACTCGCTGAAGAAGCTTCTAGAAGGGCTGAGTTGCTGAGGAAGAAGGATCTTAACCATAGAATTAAAAATAACCTGCAAATAGTCTCTTCCTTACTTGATCTCCAGGCTGAAAAATTCGATTCTGAAAAAGTAGTCGAAGCCTTTAAAGAAAGTGAAAGGCGAATCTTATCAATGTCCCTTATCCATGAGGAACTTTATGAATCTGGAAAACTCGATTCCTTGGATTTTTCTTCGTACCTGCTCAAGTTAATCCAGAATCTCCTCAAAGCATATGAGCCTGAGAGCAATAAAATCCACATACACCAGAAGGTTGGAAAAATATTCCTGGGGGTTGATACTGCTATTTCTCTGGGGCTAATAATAAATGAACTCCTCACAAATTCCCTTAAACATGCTTTTTCGGAAAGCGGTTGTGGAGAAATAAATATAGGACTTTTTAAGGAGGAGACCGGGACAGACCTGGATAAGCCTTTAACCTCAACTAGTAAACTCCTGATGACTGGAGCAGAAAGTTCCAGCACTTCTCTAAACCCTAGATCTTTTGAAAATTTTATACTTGTTTTTTTAGATAATGGAAAAGGTTTTCCTGAAGAAATAGATTTTAAAAACCCTGAAACTCTTGGCTTGCAACTGGTGCATGCGCTTGTAGAACAGTTAGAAGGAACTCTTGACCTGGAGAAAAATAGAGAAACAAAATTCATTTTAAGATTCAGAAGCGAGTCTTATGAAGCCAGGTAATTTGAAGCTTTTTTAAATCCCCTTTTATTCCAAGATCTTATTGAATTTAATTCCTATTTTGATGAAATCCAGCAAATCGGTCCAAACTAAATTAATTAAATCTAATCAATTCAACTTAAATTAAATTAGATTTATTATATTTGATTAATATCCGGTTAAACTAAGTTGATTGAAAGTGGAGGGGAAAGATGGAACAGAACTTTCTCGAAAGAATTCTTATTACTACAGATGGCTCAGAAAATGCAGCAAAAGCCGTTATTCATGGAATTAAAATTGCCAAAACAATAGGATCTGACGTACAAGCACTTTACATTATTTCTACCGAGCATGCAGTAGCTACACGCACAGTTATGGGATGGACAGATTCCTTTGAAAAATACCTTGAGGAAATAGGAAAAGAAGCCCTTTCTTATGCAATACAGATTGGAGAAAGGGCAGGCGTAAAAGTCAAACCTGTTTTCCGAAAAGGAAGGCCTGCCGAAGAAATCCTTGAGTATGCGAAAGAAAATAATATTGGCCTGATAATAATGGGCACACAGGGACTAACAGGCATAAAAAAATTCTTAATAGGAAGCGTTACAGAAAAAGTGCTCAGGCACTCAAAAGTTCCTGTAATGATTGTAAGATGAATAAACAAGGTAAATAAGAAAACTAGATTAATATTTTCTATTGAGTCAATAAATTGTATAAAATGCAGGCCTCTCAAGCCTGCTTCTTTTCTTTTAATGTCTAAGTTAGCGTTGATAATATCCTGAATATTTCTTTATAAGAAAGTCAGAATATAATCTGTGAAATTAATCTGCAAAAATTCCCGTTCCTTTAAAGATATCCTTTGCTTCCTCAAAACTCAGGTCTTCAGGAGGGACAATTATATCGGAGTTCAGAATCTCTTCAGGCTTAACAGCTTCTCCTTTTTCTTTTATCTGAGAAATCAATCTTGAAAGTTCCTTTTTGTATTCCTCGACTTTTCCTTCGGTAACAAGCTGTACAATCCGATTATCAATCTGATTTAGCTCCTCACAGAGGGATTCAGGGGCACGGTACTGGCCTTCTCCCATAATTCGGATTATCATTTTCAGACCTCCTTCTTTTCTTCTGAGCCTGAAGGTTCCTGTTTTGACCCTGCTTTTGCAGAACCCTTTCCGGCTTCGGCTTTAAGTTTTTCAAGCTCGGATTCGACATTGCTCTGGGTACTGATCTTCGAAAGTTCCCTGTCAATATCGTCCCTGCCACCTGAGAGATCCTGCAGAGTTCCTGCTTCCATAAGTTCATCGATTGCCTGGGCCCTTGCCTTCATTTCTTCGGTCTTGTTTTCCGCTCTTTCAACAGCAAGGCCTACATCTGCCATTTCTTCGCTGATTCCTGTTACGGACTCGTTTATTTTGACCTGGGCTTCGGCTGCTGAGTACTGGGCCTTTATAGACTCCTTTTTCGTCCGGAAAATCTCTACTTTCGTTGAGAGGCGCTTTTCTGCTTCTATCAATTTTTCCTGCTGCTGGGTAAGTTCTGCAATTTCCCTGTCAATCCCATCAATCTGCTGTTGAAGGGCAGCTTTTCTCTCAAGGGCCAGCCTTGCCAGATCTTCCCTGGAAGCAGCAATTGCATCCTTTGCCTGCTGCCCGAGCTTATCTGCATTTTGCATTAATTTCGCACGCTGAAGTTCAAGGCGCTTTTTTGAAGTCGTCACCTCGGCAACTCCCCGTTTAACGTTTTGAAGGAGTTCAAGCTGTCTTTCATAGGAATAATCAAGAGTTTCTCTTGGATCTTCCATCCTGTTAAGTATCTTGTTGATTTTTGAGTTAAATACCGTTTCCATTCTTGAAAATAATCCCATGCATTTCCCCTCTGTTCTTGTGTTTTTAAATTTGCTTTTTGGAGTAACTTTTAATATTTTTCAATTTGACTGAAAATTAAAAGGTTTAAAATCAAATGTATTTTTCTTGTATCTTACACTTTCGCTGTCTATTTGTCTTAGGTGATGTTATATTTTTAGTTTATTTGTTTATTATAATTTTCAGATGAATACTATAATTATGTAAATATTTCATTCTTTCTTTTCAAAATAGAACCTTTAGCGGATTCTATGAAGACTTTCCCAAATCCACGCGTAAAAAGCCTGCTCCAGTCTGGGCTGCGGATATTTATGATTCAAAGAACAGCTATGCAGCCACTTTCCGAGTTTATTAGGAGACAAAAATACAGGCCTGTATGTGTGCAAGTAAGCTGTTTGTTAAAGAAGTCGTCAAAAACTGTCAACGACGGTTTACTTTTCCCCATTTTGGGCGGTTTAAAATTCCCCACTT
>CAZFNE010000092.1:0-11154 GCA_964520335.1 uncultured Methanosarcinales archaeon
GTAAGTCTTGCAGGGGCAAACATGCCTGCATCAACTTTGAAAAAGTCAAAATTCGCTGCTTTGAAGGTCTGGTAGAAAGGTTTGCCGAAGTCTCTTGAGGTTTTAGAAGGAACCTTTTTTACTAATTCTTCAAGCTCGGCCAGTTCTCCCTCGAAGCGAACAGTATAATTTGTTTCTCCGCAGTAGATCACACAGTCATTGGTTGCGCCCATACACTGGACATCATTTCCGACTACAGGAGCAATAGGTGCGATTCCATACCCGCTTTTGATGCAGTTAATATCAAACCCTATTGATTCAAATTTATGAATCCCGGTTTCAACTACCCTGGCTGAAATCTGGACTGAGCCTGCAATCGAGGCAGTAGGAGCAACTGCAATCATCACATTTTCCGGATCTACACTGCAGTGTTTTGCAATATATTCCACAACTTTCTCATCAGGGATTTTATCTGACTCCATTACAAGGACAGCAGCTTCAAAGTCATCTTCATAGCCGATTTCCTCGTAAAGCTCTTTGGGTTTCAAGCCAAGGGCTCGTGCAGGGCCGGAACCCATCCCGAAATAACCTCCAACAGAAATTCTCCAGCCTGCATACTGAGAAGCCATACAGGCAATCACAGGATTATCGGTTGCTACCTGAATTGCAGGCCATTTAAGCCCATTGAGATCAAAAGTAGTGTATTTAAGATCAGCAAGGTCAGCCAGGCAGAGTCTTGCCAGATACATGCCGGCTTCGTATCCGCCTTCTGCTTTAACTCCACAGTCAATAACCGTAGCTCCATTTTCAAGCTTTATGACTTCGGTTTTCAGGTCCTCGGTCCAGTCGAGCATCTCTTCGATAACATATGATCCCGTTTCGTTAACACTTATCAATTTCTCACCTTTCTACGCTTCTGAATGATTAAATTATGAATAGAAACAATTCTTTTAATGATCTGATCTAATAGTCTGGTCTGTTGATGAAAGCCAATTTAATTTTTCCCTAACGTGTTTTACTATAAAGGAAATCCAAGAACAATTGGGCGTAATAAATATCTTTTTCTTGAGTGGGATTTAATTTTAAACAGATTCTGATTATAAGGCTTGGAAGGCTTGGTAAGCCTGCCCAATCTGCAGATGATCAAAGAATTGGTAATCGACGTTAATTCGATATTTGATTCGAATTTCACCCTTAATTAGTTTTTTTAAACCTATTATTAAGATAAATGGATTTGTATGAGTTGTATCCGTATAGGAAGAATCCAATATATAGATACTGCTATAATATTTTAATTAATTAAATAAATAAGGTCATTTTTCCTCACTATATTATTAACAGCCAGGCCAACCTCGTCTCCTTTTTCGGCTTTCGTGATGTCCTTTTCTTCCTTTTTCAAGGAACTGACAGACTGCTTCAGGTAGGTAGTATTTCCCTCAATTACTATCTCATCTCCGACTGCAAGTCCTTCTTCAAGTAATCTGACTGCTGCTGCCTTCTGTTTTGGATAATAATTAGTAACGATTCCCACAGCTTTCTTTTTCTTATCGGATACATTCATATTCTCTTCAGGAGAGAAACTTTCAAGCCCTGGGGTGCCAAAGTAAAAACCTGTAGAAAAACCTCTATTATATACTGAGCTTAATTCGTCTTTCCATGCTTTTGCCTTCCCGGCAGTATAATTTCCTTCTTTGCAGGCTTCGATTGCCTGCCTGTAACAGCGAGAGGCAATTTCAAGGTAATGGGGATCTCGCAGCCGGCCTTCCACTTTAAAAGAATCTATTCCTGCTTCAATAAGTTCAGGGATGTATTCTATCATACAGAGGTCTTTTGCGCTGAGCAGATATTTTCCCAGGCTTTTTGCAACAAGCTCGTTTTCTCCTCGAAGCTCCCACTCCCAGCGGCAGGGCTGAGTGCACTCCCCACAGTTTCCGGACTTACCCAAGACATACGCTGAAAGGTGGCACCTGCCTGAGACTGCCATGCACATTGCTCCATGTACAAAGGTCTCAATTTCTACCCCTGTTTGCTTTTTGATATTCTTTATTTCTTCAAGGGAAAGCTCTCTAGAAAGGACTATGCGTTTTGCTCCAAACCTTTTGTAAAATTCTGCAGTTTCGTGGTTTGTAACATTAGCCTGGGTAGAAATATGAACTCGAAGCCCTGCCTTTTGCGCGCTCAAAATTACAGCCGGGTCCCAGGCTATTATCGCATCTATTCCTGAAGCCACAGCCACAGCTATTATCTCCTGCACATCCTTAAGCTTATTTTCATTTATGGTTGAGTTTACTGCAAGATAAGCCTTGAGCCCTTTAGCTTTGACCTCACTAACAAAGTCTCTGAGATTATCAAGGGTAATCTCTTTTGCTTTTGCCCGCAGGCTGAGCCTGTCTGTTGAGAAATAAACGGCATCTGCATAACGGAAACAGGCCTCAAAGCCTGCCAAATTCCTGATGCCGATTACAAGTTCAGGTGCTGAAGTATTGTACATGAGAAAACAAAATAAGATAAGTTTGATTTAAAAATATCTCAATCTTCATCTTCCGAACATTCCATAAAGACTTCATAACTTTTAGAAATTTCTTCTGATTCTCTTAAATATTCTCATTCTTTTCCACTCCACTACAAATTATAATAAGAAATGTCAACTGTGTATTCATAAATGGAAGTAATTATGGTTAACAGAAAAGTTTATATAAGTTAATAGCATTTTCAAAATGGGGAATAAGGTTAGCTTAAATTAGAAACTAATTGTATAAAGTTTAAAAAAAGAATATAAAAGAGAATATAAGAATTATCCTGAGATTAAATGGGGGGATTAAATGGAATACGAACTCGAGGAAGTCGAAAGAGATTATATTGAGTTCAGAAAAGAAATGGGTGAAGAGTAATATAATAAGGATCAAAACTACGTGTATCAAAACGAGTTTTTTCTTCCAAAAATAAGCTTAATGGGTATTTTCACCAAAATTAGTGTCATATTTTTGGTTTACCCATACTATCTTCTATTTTAAAATCTTATTTCATTTAAGTTAATAACCCAGGTTTTTACAATACAATTAGTTGCTGGAAGAGTCATACAATATTTTGAGAAAACTCAATAGAGTCGTCAGTAGTCATAACTTAGAGTAGCCGATAATATTGGGTATTCTGCAGATATTAATTTTGAGACTACTATTGAGACTAATAATCCCTTTTGGCTTCAACTGTTAAGTACGCATGGACCAGATCAAAATTCAGATTGAGCTGACAAGGAAAACAGGAGCGTAGTTCAAAATCACCTTCAAAAGCACATAATATTTTTTTGTAAATTAAATATCTATGGATTTACTGTAAGAATTAAGGAAGGGATTTTTTCATTTTCAACTGAAAAATGTTGTATCCTAAAATCATTTCGCTTATTTAAGGAATAGGTAGATATCACAGAATTGGAAAAATCTAATTTTGCAGAATTCTTAGGTATACAAACCTTTACACATATAACATTGCTATTTTCCTTATTTTTGGCTTATTTTTCAGGCTATTTTATAGCTTTTTAATTAAAATGTTGCCATTTTAATACTATATAGCTACATGATTTTTCATGGAAAAAGAGGTCCGAAAATTTCCTTTTTGACCGTTTAAAATAATAAAACTTATTTTGTCAGCTTTCAATATCAGCTAAAATTCAGAGGAGTTTTATGGATCCAGTCGCTCTCTCTCAGCTCGCTCATCAAGCAACAGATATTCTTGCCCCTGCCCTTCCGTTTATCTATGCGGAAAAAGATGTTGTGACAGCGAAAGTTCACGATATGGTTCTTGAGAAAGGTTTCGAAAAAATGGGATCTAAATTTAAAAACAAAGCTAAAATTCTCTATGATAAAATAAGATCAAAAGGCAGCGAACCTTTAGAAGTAGCGCTTGAAGAATTGTCCCAAAATCCGGAAGATTCGAAAGCAAGGGAAGAGCTTCAACAGGAAATCCTGAAATTGCTAAGAGAAGACCAAAATTTAGCAAGGGAAATTGAACTTACTATAAATCTCAATGTGGAGAATATTAAGAATCTCGCCGCAGGAAACTATAACACATTTTTCAATTTTGAAACTCCTTCCGGTGAAGAGTACATCAAAATCATTGAATATTTGGAACAGAGAAGAAAAGAAGCAGAAAATCAAGAAATTATGAGCCACTATAATTCTTCAGCTCTTCCAGATTATCCTGAAAGGTTAAAGAAATTCGTTACTGGAAATAGAGCTATGAGTTAAGAAATGCCCTTACATATTTTGAAAAACACAAAATTTTACTTATTAGTGACGTTGGGGGGGTGGGAAAAACTACCCTTGTAAGAGCTCTTGTGGAACTCAGACCTATAAATGTTCCAGAACCTTTATGGTTTAGCTTCTATGATAACCAGGGCGCAAAACTGGGTGATATCCTTGAAGAACTTGCAGCCTAAATCAAAGCTCCTGAAATTACAGCATTTAAATCAGAAAGGAGAGAACCCGGAAAAATTGATGTGGATAAGTTCACAGGTGAGCTTAATAGCAGAAACGAAATCTGGGTCTTTTTTGATGATCTTAGTATCATGCTGGAAAATACAAAATTTAGTGATAAAGGAATTGAACTTCTTTTTTCTTCTTTGCGGTATCGTGCCCATAACGCAAAGATAATTCTCACAAGCCGTGTTCTTCCCAAGCTTGGGAATGGAGAAAGTCTTATTGATGTGGTTGAAGATGAGGAAAAACAGCACCTTACTGGTTTGGAAACGTATTTTGCAGTTGATTATCTTGCCAAAAACGGACGTGATAGTTTAGAGCTTGATGAATTAATAAGACTGGCCGAGGACGTGGATGGGCATCCTCTGGCACTAAAACTTTTGGTAGGCCTTGTTATAAAATTTGGAATATCTGATACATTAAGAGATCTGACTCGATATAAAGACCTCAAAGAAAACACCATCAAGAAAACCAGAAGATTATTCGATAAATTGGCAGGGAATGAAAAAGAGCTATTGGAACGTATTTCAATCTATCGTCAGGCTAAAACTATGGATTCAATTGAAATTATGTTTACGAATATGACACCCAGAAATGCTTTAGACAATTTGATTGATGAGTCATTAATAGAAACTGACCATAAAGGGAGTTACTGGCTTCATCCTCTAGTACAGGAATTTGCATATAATGACCTTGAAGACAAAAAGGAGCTCATAAGCTTGCAATGGAATATTATCTGTCTATACACCCTTCCTAAAAACCTGTTAAAAAGGAGGATGTCCGGCACCTAATTGAAGCCCATTACCATGCTTGCATGGCTGAAGAATATAATCAGGCGCTGCACATCATATTTGACAATAATCTGGATGAATACCTTGATCTCGCGGGTAACTACACTATACTTATTGACCTTTACTCAAAATTGTTACCAGAAGATCATTTGGGGAATGAAATTCTTCTGGAAAATAAACAAGTATAGATGGATGCATATTTTGTGAAATAAAATGTATGAGTCCAAGGAAGTTTCCAGGTTTAAATCCAATTTGAAAAGGAAAGAAAATGGAAAATATTGACCTTGCTAAAAAGATAAAAAACACTGCTTTTGAAATGAATGCAGATTTTATTGGAATTGCAGATCCAGAATGTTTTTTAGTCCCGAATATTCTGGAAATAAACCATAAGACGTAATGCCAGAAATAAAAAAATAACATCTATACTATTCAAATATAAAATCTATAAGAGAAAGTAACCGCCTTAGAAAAATAAGAAGAACAGATAAAGGTATTAAGCCTTTACCCCTCTTTTAAATTATTTTTTGTAGTTAATTTTTATTTTTTCTATACAGATAAACAGCCAGCAGACCAGTTATTCCGCAAATTATTTCAAAACCTGGAGTTTTTTTGCTTTCATTTGCAGGACTGCCTGTGTCATCTTCCTGCTCAGAAATCGGGTTAATATCCTTTACTGCATTTCCAGCATCTTGATTAGAACCTGGAGAGCTTTTTTGATTATCATTTAAAGCTCCATTTCCATTTGTTCCGGCATTAGGGTCACTGACTTCATTTTTATGGATAACGACAGCTTTACCAGTTCCAGTGCCGTGATGCCTGTTTCTCTTGTTGTTGGGACTATATGGTTGCGATACTATTATTGTAGAAGTTTTTGCTGCTTTTCCTTTTTCATTTGATGCAATCAGACTTACAGTATAGATCCCAGGACTTGTATACACATAAACCGGGTTTAGATCCGTGGAGTCGATCACTCCGTCGTTATTGAAATCCCAGCTGAGTTCTGTCGCATGCTCTGAGTGGTCAGTAAATCTGACTGACAGAGGAACATAACCGTAGCTGACATTGGTTTCGAAATCAGCTACTGGAAATACTCCGGGTTTAGGTTCAGGTCTAGGTTCAGCTAAAACAGTTATCTTAGTTGATTTTGAATCATGACCGTATTTATTACTTACAATGAGCCTTGCAGCATAGGTTCCTGGAGTCGCGTATACATAAGTTGGGTTTCTGGACGTAGAATCAATGTTCCCATCGTTGTCAAAGTCCCAGTTCCATGAGGTTGTACGTGTCGCATATTCAGTAAATTTGACTGTAAGAGGAGCATAACCTTTATTGACACTGGTAACAAAAATAGCTGCTGGGAGTACTGATACTGGCGATCCTTCTGACTCTATCTCAATATCACGCTGGGTAAGTCCAATGAGTCCCTTTTCTGGACTATAGGCTCCTACAAAAAGGTGATACTCACCTGCGGGAAGGTCAAAAGTAGTAAGTGATAATGCCTTATTGCCCCTTTCACCTATAGATATTGCACCATTTCCTTCTCCTATAAGAGTCTGAATTTCTGTTTGAAGCTCTCCTTTGGTGAATTTTGATCTATAATTTGAGGAATTTATACCGAATTTGTCAATGACGTCGATGTCGTTTATTACTACTGAAGTTCCTTTTCTTGATTCGTCTGAATTAATATTTATAGCTGCCTTGTATGCTTGATCTTTAATTAGTACTGCTCCGTAAGTGCAATTAAACAGGTTTGGAGCATCTTTAAGAGTCATTTTTATTTTCAGATTGTCTCCTTCTACTATACAATCAGGAACAGAAACTGATATATCATATTTAGCAACTACAACGGCTGCTGCGGATAGAACTGTCAGGTTGATGTCCTTATTTTTCTGGATCATAACAATACAGTATTGTCCTGCATCAAGTGGTCCAAAATCATAATTCAAAAGGTCTCCATTCTCTCCAAGAGTAGCAGAATACATCTTGTATTTCCCATCCATATTGCTTTGGAAGAGCTTATCAAGGTTCTTTGTATCTCCTGCTTTTAAAGAGTCAAGAATTCCTTGAGAAGAGTCTAAGGTGACATTGAAAAGGTATATTTCCACATCACCTTTCAAAGATCGTTCCCCATAAAAAGACATACTCACATTTTCATTTGGTAAATAAATGGGAAAGGTTAGATATTGAGAAGATGAAGGATATGTTATTGTGTAGCTATCGTTTTTGTCTACATGTAAGGTCCCGGAAACCCTTTTATATTCCTTAGACTTGGGACCAGAGTATGTAAATTTTATCGGATGGGGGAGTAGGATTTGTCTATCTTTTTGTAAGTTTTGCATAATAATCCAGTTCCCATCCATAGGACTGTCGCTATGATCCAGAACATGAATAATTTTATCCGTAAAGTTTATTCTGCCAATTGGATTTGACGAACTGGATGGGGATACAAGGGGCAAATAATCAAATTCACCTTCAGAGACATTATA
This sequence comes from uncultured Methanosarcinales archaeon, assembly GCA_964520335.1. Classification (GTDB taxonomy): domain Archaea; phylum Halobacteriota; class Methanosarcinia; order Methanosarcinales; family Methanosarcinaceae; genus Methanosarcina. Next base: position 7,732 of record CAZFNE010000092.1, read on the forward strand.
AGGTGAGTCTCCAATTCCATTTCCATCCATATCTACACTGGTCTGAGAGAATCCAGTTCCATCTGGCTTTGCCCAGAAGTTTCCTCCAATATAAGGGCCTCCGGCAATATTCATACCTTGAGTAAGCGAAGTGTTCCAGGTATTGCCGCCTTCGTCAGGTCCAAGCTTTACGTTTAGAGTATTGTTCAAATAATTATTATAGACTTGTTGGCCGCCAAAGTTTTCCTGATCAAAAATTCCGCACTCGTCACAGGACATTATTTTATTGTTGATTATGTCAACATTACAACCTTCTCTTAAAATAATTCCTACATTACAGTTTAATATTGTATTATTATCAATTACTGAACTTGCTTGGGCAAGCTCAATCCCATAACCACAGTCAGTAATCGTGTTGTTACGAATATCTGCTGCCTGGTCATATTCGTATATGCCAATGGAACAATTTGAGATCGTATTATTTGAAATTATATTAGTATCGAATCCACAACAGGAAATATGTATGCCTTCTCCACCACCGTTTGAAATCTTATTTTCGGTTATTAAATTCCCTATTCTTTGCGATCCCAGAAGAATACAGCCGTTTTCGATAGTATTACCTGTCAGATTATTCATATTGCTATAAAGAGTGATTGCACTTTTATCAAAATCCTGACTGGCTCCTGTTATCTTTAAACCAGTAATCGTTGTAGAATCCGCGTCTATTATGAAGGTACTTTTACTTTCATCCACAGGTTTTACCTTTACATTTCCAGGATTTGATTCTGATCTTATAGTTAACCCAGGTACATTAACAAGGATATTTTCAGTATAAGTTCCAGGCTTCACAATTATTGTGTCTCCTGAACTTGCGTTGTCCACTGCGGCCTGAATTGTTGAATAATCTGCTGGCCCGTCATTGTCTACAAGAATTGTTTTAGGTTCAAATGTTACAGCAGTGTATGAGGTAGAATTATTCCAGGCAACATTACCTGCTGCATCCATAATAGATACATTTACTGAATGAGTGCCTTCAAGTGCTGTAAAGCTCCCATTCCAGATACTTCCACCCTGGTTAATTAGTGGAATATCATTAGCGTTTACACTAATAACTCCAATATTGCCAGTTACATTTACAGTCACAATAATGGGATCGCCAGTTTTAGGTGTATTATTGCTGAGAATGATCGAATTAATAATAGGAGATTCATTGTTCTTTTCTTCTAATACGTTTATCTTGCTTCTAATTACACCGGGAATTGAATGTTCAGTAAAGGAACCATCAGGATCATAAAATATGTTAGAAATGGTTAGATTTGTGTTACCTATCTCTTTCCCCTTTAGGGTAATGTTTGCAAGCAAAACACTTGTGTTGCCAGAAACAATTTGATTACTTAGGTCAATCCCTTTTATCCAGACTGAACTCGAAGGAAGCGTAGAGTTGCTTGGAATGGCATTCCAACCCGGGAATGTAACTGAAGTTATTTCCGCAATTTCCGGATCTGAAACAGAGATTGTCATGTTGAAACCTGACAGTCCTTGAGGAAATTCATCCATTATTATCTGGAAATCATGAGAAGAGTTTTGAAACATCTCAACTGTATGGGGATCAAACGATACAACATTTGCTGCCGATGCACATGATATCTCTAGTACAAAAAAAACGAGCAGAATTACGCATACTCTATATAACGTACTCATTTTTTTGTCTCCTTACAGCATGTTATAAATTTTTACAACATCATCAAAGTCCAGTATCCCGTTTCCATTAATATCTTCGTAGAAGCCATCTTGATCGGGATCTGTCGGTGGATTAGTGCACCCTGGACACGCAGCAAGTACGTCAATAAAAACATCCTTTGATGCTGTTGTATACTTTGTACTATTTGTAGGAGTGAAATCAACATGCAATGTATGTGTGCCTACACTAAGTACAGTCCCTGCTTCTGGATTATAAAAAAAGTTTCCCTCTATTGTATTTCCAGTTACAGGATCAGTCGCGACTGCATTTAATTGAGTACCGTTCAATGCTGTTCTATATGTTATGTCATCTGGGTTATTCCAGGTAATTGTAGGAGTGGTTTTTACATCTTTGGCAAATTCCTGAACGCGTTCGTTCTCAACAACATAAACATTTCCTGATGAATCAACAGCAACATCATAAGGACTGTTAAATTGCCCATCATCGCCACCCAAAGCACCCCACTTAGTAATAAAGGTACCATTGCTGTCAAACTTTTCAATACGATTGTTTTGTGTATCGGCAACATATACGTTTCCTGAAGAATCTATGGCAATACCTTCTGGGTGATAAAATCTTCCATCAAGATTTCCTAAAGTTCCCCATTTAGTAATAAAGGTTCCATTGCTGTCAAACCTCTGAATGCGATCATTGTATGTATCGGCAACATAAATATAATCTAAAGAATCAATCGCAAAATCCAGTGAATGACCAAATTGTCCATCGCCTTCTCCAGGAGAACCCAATTTAGTGATAAAGGTGCCATTGCTGTCAAACTTTTGAATGCAGCCAGCCCCCCATCCGGCAACATAAACATTTCCTGAAGAATCTATGGCAATACCTTCTGGGTGGAAAAACTCTCCGTTATCCCCTCCAGAAGAAACCCATTTGGTTATGAACGTTCCATTGCTGTCAAACTTCTGAATACGATTATTATTATAGTCGGCAACATAAACATTTCCCGATGAATCTAGAGCAATACTACTTGGATTATAAAACTCCCCATCGCCAGTTCCTAAGATACCCCATTTAGTAATAAAGGTGCCATTGCTGTCAAACTTCTGAATACAATTATTACCATAATCGGCGACGTAAACATTGCCTAAAGAATCAATCGCAATATCCTGTAAATAACCAAATTGTCCATCGCCTTCTCCAGGAGAACCCCATTTAGTAATAACAGTGTAATTTTCAGCGTGTGTAACTGAAACACTCATCAATCCAAGAAACAAAAAAATTAAACATAAAAACAATTTAGTTAAAATATTATATTGTTGATATCCCATCTTCAAATCCTTCTTACTCTCTAACTGCTTGTGAGTAATTTATGAGAAAAAGAATAAAACTATGTAAGAAATTTTCATCTTTTCTTAGTTACTACATCAGTCTTAGAATATTTATAAGTTTCAGATGTCGACTTGCTTATATTTGTACTAGCAAAAAATAAGATCCTTCAGCTATTGCATCCATTAAGTATTAACGAAAATGAGTTAATAAAAAAATCAGAAAAAATCAAATCGTGAAAGGCTACTCCACACTAAAGGATGGAGTATACTTCGGGCTGCAAGCTCCGGTTTCTTGGGGAATCTAAGAGGCTGTCTTAAAATTAAATAATGCTTTTACGCTAATTGTTCTTTAATGTCAAAATGGTGTAGAAGAGTTCCTTATCCTAGTGATTTATCTGATAAAGAATGGAATATAAT
>CAZFNE010000093.1:0-11058 GCA_964520335.1 uncultured Methanosarcinales archaeon
ACATCGCCTTTACACGGCGGGGATCCTGAGTTCGAATCTCAGCGGGCCCACTTTTTATCTTATATTATTTTTTTACTTAAACACCTCTTTACTTACTCGAATTCTCTTTTAACTAAAACTAAGAACTTTTTAGGAAATAATATCTGTAATGTCTGAAGAAGAGGCATAACTGGAGACTTAACCCTTTTACAGTTTTTTAAAAACTCTTAATTTTATACAGGAATTTTGCGCTTGAGGTACAAAACCAAGCACATCAGACATTGTGATTAAACACGCTTTTTGGACAGTTGAGTGCCTAAAGTTACTTATTCTCATCCAACTGCGTACGCCCTATTATATTTAAAAAATTTATCATGGAAGCTGCAAGTAATAATAATGAAGTGAAAAATAACTTTGCAAACTCAAACCAGGATAGTGGAATAAACCTTGATAATTCCAATGATAATAGAATTATAGGAAATGTAGCAACTAAAAACAATTATGGTATAAAGTCTACTAACAGCCTCAATAATATCCTGAGTAAGAATATGTTAAGAGGAAATTTGATACAGGATATTATTATAGAATAATTCAAAAGAATAAAACCAGTAAGGGAGAATAATCCTTTAATTCTAAGCTGTTTAATTTTAGGCTTTTGGGTAATAAAGTTTAGCAGCCTATTTAGAAAAGATAAAAGTTTTATCTTTTCTCTCTTTTGCCTCTCTATTAAAAGATTAATTTTATTATGAAAACTAATAATTCGGCCATTAAGCTCTAAAACGTCTTATTTTTTTCAGAAATTCCAAAAATTCGAAATAAGTAATATCTTATATATATACTTTTGTTCTCTTTTTAAATTTACTTTTTCTCAATTATATTGTATTTTTTGCTTTATTTTACTATGCGAAATAATTTTTTTAAAAACGCTGTACGTTGACACGGCAATCCTTTCCATTTTGTTTTTATTGTTTTTGACTTGTTAAAAATTACGTTTTAAATTCTATAAACTTCCGGGCTTTATAACTTGACATTTTATATGACAATGATATGGTTATATAGAAGGCAAACCGATAAAGACTTAGAATCTTTGTTACCTACAAAAAGTTACGCTTTAAGATATTTTTGAAGCGTAAACTTCTTGCAAAGATCATTTTAGAATCTACCGTGGGGGAGGAGTCAGTATTAAGAGAAGAAGTAGAACTGATATCGCAGTAGATATTTTACGCGTTGCCATGAATGGGGCAAAGAAAACTCATATTGTATATGAAGTAAATTTAAACTTTAACATCGCTCAAAAATATTTGGAAATGCTAAAAGAAAGAGAACTTATAAAACACGAAAATGGGCTTTTTATTACTACAGATAAAGGAAAAGTTTTCCAGGAAATGGCTAAAGAGCTCAAACTTTAATTTTTAATTCTCTTAACATATCTTTCATTTCCTTTAATTTTTTTAATTACCCAAATTTTCTAATTTCCACGTGTAATTATGTCCTAGTATCTTTAATATGTTGTAATCTTAAAACTTTTTTAGCTTAAATTTAAAATGTATTTTTTTATTGAAAAGAAAATGATTTAGTATCAATTTTTCTGAATAATTTTGCCCTCCTATATTTATAAGGGCTATTTAAAAACATATATTATGGAGATGAAGGCACTTTTTTTAAATTGTACTTTAAAAAAATCCCCGCAGGTCTCAAATACCAAGGCTCTTATTGACAAAGCAGTGACTATCTTTAAAGACCTTGGAGTTGAAAGTAAAGTAATAAGAATTGTAGACCATAACATACCTTTTGGGGTTTCTTCAAATGAAGGGGAGGGGGATGAGTGGCCTTTTGTCCTGGAACAAATAAAATCCTGTGATATTTTCATAATAGGGACACCTATCTGGTTTGGAGTCCTCTCCTCCGTATCAAAACTGGTAATTGAAAGGCTGGATGGGACATATCTTGAAGAAGATCTTAAAACCGGGCAATATCCACTATACGGTAAGGTTGCAGGAGTAATAGTTACCGGAAATGAAGATGGGGCACATGACGTGTGTTCAACTATCCTTTTCAATCTTACTCATCTGGGTTGTACAGTACCTCCTAATGCAGATTCTTACTGGGTTGGGGACGAAGGTCCGGGGCCAAGTTACATAGAGGCAGGTGGGGACAAACATTTGTATACAAATCGGACAGTAAGGTATATGGCTCATAATCTTATATATTTTGCAAAGTTGCTTAAAGAGAACCCAATACCCACCAATTTGAAAAAACTGGATGAAGAAGCAAAGAAAGTAAGCAATCAGGGGTAACATACTTAAAAAATTAAAACACTGGTTTTCATTTATAAATTAATATTCATTAATAGAAATGGGGGTATGAATCTGGCTGATAAAGAGAAATTTATCGTAAAATTAAAAGTTGCAGAAGCCGATCAGCGGGACGTTGGAAAAGGGATTGTCCGGATAGATGAGGGTTTCAGGGAAAAGTTGGGTCTAAAACCTTTTGATGTTGTAGAGATCAGAGGGGGGAAATCAACTTCAGCTCTTATAGGCCGTCCATATCCAAGTGATTCAGGGCTTGACATTATCAGGATGGACAGCCTCATCCGTATGAATGCAAAAAGCAGCATAGGGGAATATGTAGATATCCGTAAAGCTGATTGGAAAGAGGCTAGAAGTGTAATTCTTGCCCCGGTTGCAAAGGGCATGCAGATTTATGCCCCTAGCGAAACGCTTAAAGCGGTATTCATAAACCGAACGGTCTCAAAAGGGGATTTTGTTTCTACGACAAGCCTGAGGAAATCAAGAGAAAGAGAGACCATTGGAAAAGGAGTCATGTTTGAGGAGTTCTTCCAGGATTTTTTTAGGCAGGAAATGGGCCCTTCTTTTGGGCTCGGGGAAATTAAACTTCAGGTTATTTCCACAGTTCCGGTAGGAATTGTAAAAATTACCGACTTCACACAAATTGAGCTTCTGCCTGAAGCTACAGAGGTGACCCCTGAGCAAAATATTCCTACTGTAATGTATGAAGACTTAGGGGGTCTTAAGGAGGCTATTACAAAAGTCCGGGAAATGATTGAATTGCCTCTGAAGCATCCTGAGCTCTTTGATAGGCTAGGAATTGATGCTCCAAAAGGAGTTTTGCTTCATGGCCCTCCTGGAACAGGAAAAACCCTGCTAGCAAAAGCAGTTGCTAATGAGTCAGATGCTTATTTTATCTCTGTAAATGGCCCGGAAATCATGTCCAAATATTACGGGGAATCAGAAAAAGCTATCAGGGACATCTTTGAAGATGCAGAAAAGAATGCGCCTGCAATTATTTTCCTTGATGAGATCGATTCTATTGCTCCCAAAAGGGCAGAAGTGACAGGCGAGGTCGAAAGAAGGGTTGTTGCCCAGCTTCTTTCCTTAATGGACGGACTTAAAGCCCGGAAAAACGTAATCGTCATTGGTTCAACTAACAGACTTGAGGCTATTGATATTGCTTTGCGTCGGCCAGGCAGGTTTGACAGAGAAATCGAGTTAAGGGTTCCGGATACTGAAGGAAGACTTGAGATTTTCCAGATTCATACACGCGGAATGCCTCTGTCAGATGATGTGAATCTAATGGATTTTGCCCAGATAACGCATGGGTTTGTGGGAGCTGACATCGCTGCACTTTGCAGGGAAGCTGCTATGAGCACCTTAAGGCAGATTCTTCCAAAGATTAACCTTAATGAGCCTGAAATTCCAAAAGAAATCCTTGATTCTCTTCAGGTTGCCTGGGGAGACTTTGAAAATGCTTTAAAAGACGTCCAGCCCTCTGCCATCCGGGAAATCTTAATTGAAGTCCCGAATACAAGCTGGGAAGATGTAGGCGGGCTTCAGGAAGTAAAAGAACTCTTAAAAGAAGCTGTAGAATGGCCTTTAAAAAGCCCTGAATCTTATAGGGATATAGGTGTTGAAGCGCCTAAAGGAGTCCTTTTATACGGGCCTCCAGGAACTGGAAAGACTTTACTTGCAAAAGCGATTGCGCATGAGTCCGAAGCTAATTTTATTACGGCCAAAGGAAGTGACTTGCTCTCTAAATGGTATGGGGAATCGGAAAAGAGAATTGCTGAGGTCTTTACGCGGGCGAGACAGGTATCTCCTGCTATTATTTTCCTTGACGAGCTTGACTCGCTGGCGCCTGTTCGTGCGGCTTCTACAGGAGAACCCCACGTTACCGCAAGAATACTTAACCAGCTTCTTTCTGAAATGGACGGGTTGGAAGAGCTCAGGGCTGTAGTGGTAATAGGCGCAACTAACCGTCCTGACATTATAGATCCGGCTCTTCTTCGTCCAGGCCGCTTTGATGAATTAATCCTGGTACCTATTCCTGATAAGGGAGCTAGAAGAGAGATTTTTAAAGTGCATACCGAAAAGATGGCCCTTGCAGAAGATGTTAATATTGATGAACTTGTTGCCTTAACGGATCAGTATACGGGCGCAGATATTGAATCCATGTGCAAAAAAGCTGGGAGGTTTGCACTTCGAGAAGACCTTCATGCAAAAAATGTTTCTCAGAAACATTTCCTTAAAGCTCTTGAAGAAACCGGGCCTTCAGTTACTCCGGATACTATGAAATATTATAAGGCAATAAAAGGGGAATTAAGAAAGAGACAATCTAAAGAAATACAGAATCCCTCCTATATTTAAGGGAAACTTCTATCTCTATTTTTACTCTTGGCGATTTTATCTATCCTTACTTTTATTTTTGATTTTTATTCACTTTATACGTATTCTTAATTTTTTCAATTCTTTTTTATTTTTTTTATATCTTTCTTTAAATAATCCTGTTTATAAGTAGACCTGGTTATAGACTTTATTAATTTAATGCTTCTTTTCGTATAGTTTTACCGGAAGCGATTATTTTCCCCAAAATAATTTATATATAAGCTCTTTTAATTATGTTAACCAATTACATTAAATATCATAATTACTATCGGTAATATATATGCAACTTCCAACATCCGAAGATCTTAAAAAAAGAAGAAATGAACTCGGACTTACCCAGAGCGATTTAGCTAAAAGGGCAGGCGTAAGTCAGCCGCTTATAGCGCGTATAGAATCGGGAGATGTGGACCCAAGGCTTTCAACTGTCAGGAAAATTCTTGGTGCTTTTGAGGAAGCTGAGAAAGAACAGCAGATCATAATAAGGGATTTGATGCATTCCCCTGTTATTCATGTTTCCCCGGATGATTCTGTAGAAGAAGTAGTAAACCTTATGCATACTTACGGTTTTTCACAAATTCCAGTGCTTGATAAAGGCTTTCCAGTTGGAAGTGTCTCAGAAAACATGATTGTAAAATTGATGGGGGAAAGCAAGAAAAAACCGATTTCACAGTTAAAGATTTCAGGGATAATGGGAGATTCTTTCCCAACAGTATCTCCAGGAATTTCCATCTCAGTCGTTTCCCATATTCTTGAGGGAAACCCTGCAGTCCTGGTTTTGGAAAAAGGGACAGTAGTCGGCGTTGTTACAAAACATGATGTAATGAAACTTCTTCAAGGGCAGTGAATAATTCTTTCCCAAAAGAATAATCCTGGTGTGGAAAGCACATTAATTATATACTAGAATTCAGTTAAACCTGAAACCTGAATTGAGTTCTTGAAAGAGCCTGATTAAAAACTATAGAGCTATAAACCATGGATGTATCAAACCTTTTTAAGAAAACTAAAAATCAATATGTTTGAAATTTTACAGGATTTACATGTCTACTATAGGAATTGCAGATACTACATTTGCACGCTATAATATGGGGCGTGCGGCGATTGATGAAATCCAGAAAAACGTATCTGTCAAAATTAAAAGAGTAACCGTACCTGGTATAAAGGATCTGCCGGTCGCAGCCAAAAAACTCATAGAAGAAGAGGGATGCGACATAGTTATGGCGCTTGGAATGCCTGGGGCAAAAGATAAGGATAAAATGTGCGCTCATGAAGCTTCACAGGGCCTTATCCTGGCCCAGCTCATGACAAACACTCATATTATTGAGGTTTTTGTCCATGAAGACGAAGGAAAAGATGAAAAAGAACTTGCTTTCCTCATGGATAAAAGGACTCGGGAACATGCTTTAAACGTAATAAAGCTCCTCTTTAAGCCTGAACATCTGATCCGGGAAGCCGGAACAGGGCAGAGACAGGGTTTCGAAGATGCAGGCCCATTGAGGATGTGAAGTATATAAGTAAAAACAATGATTGGAGACTTTATTAAATGACTATCAGCCTAGGATTCGTTGTAGCCGAATTTAACAGGGATCTGACTTATCAGATGGAACTGCTTGGAAGAGAACATGCAGAATTCCTGGGGGCAACTGTAAAAGAGACTATCCTTGTTCCAGGAGTCTTTGACATGCCTCTTGCAATTAAGAAACTTTGCCAGAGGGATGATATTGATGCCGTAGTGACTATAGGGGCAGTAATTGAAGGTGAAACTGACCATGATCAGGTAGTTATGCAGCATGCTGCTAGAAAGATTATGGACTTATCCCTCGAATTTAATAAACCCGTAACTCTTGGCATTCCGGGTCCGGGAATGACCCGAATGGCAGCTCATGAGCGTGTGGATTATGCAAAAAGAGGAGTTGAAGCTGCAGTAAAGTTAGTGCGGCGGTTGTAAGTTATAGTAATATTTTCAGAGATTTTCAGAGCTATTAAAATTAAAAAAGCAGGAACATCCCTATGACATCCGCAAGGCTTAAGCGTGTAGAAGAATCCGCAACAATCAGGATCTCCAATATTGCAACCAGAATGATTAAAGACGGCATAGATGTTATCAATTTCAGTCTTGGTGAGCCCGATTTCAATACCCCCAAAAATATCTGCGATGCTGCAGCAAAGGCCATGTATGAGGGAAAGACTCATTACGCTCCATCCGGAGGCATTCCTGAACTGAGAACAGCTATCGCTGAAAAGTTAAGAACGGAAAATAAGCTCGATGTAACCGATACAGGAGTACTGGTAACACCTGGCGCAAAACAAGGAATTTTTGAGATAATGCTCGGCGTGCTTGACGATGGAGATCAGGCCCTTCTTTTTGATCCTGCATGGGTAACTTATGATGCCTGCATACGTTTTGCAGGTGCAGATACAGTCTGGATCCCGACAGTTCCTGAAAAAGGCTTCATTCCTGACAACTTTGCAGAATATATAACTGATAAAACCAAACTTATTGTTGTAAACACTCCAGGAAACCCTACCGGAGGAGTTTTTGGGAAAAAGACTCTGGAATGTATTGCAGACCTTGCAATCGATCATGATCTTATAGTTGTTTCAGATGAGATTTACGAGAAAATTATCTATGACAGGGAACATATAAGTATCGGAAGTTTTGACGGAATGCAGGAGAGAACGATTACTGTAAACGGGTTTTCCAAAGCTTATGCAATGACAGGCTGGAGACTTGGATACCTGACTGCTCCTCCAGATATTTTCAAGCTCTTACTTAAAATCCAGTCTCACTCAGTAAGCAGTGCAACAACATTCGTGCAGTATGGCGGGCTTGAAGCCCTTCTTGGCCCACAGGACGGGGTTAAAGCTATGGTGGACCGCTTCAAGGTGCGCCGGGATGTTTTAATTGATGGTCTTAACAAGATAGGGTTTGAATGTAAGAAACCTGATGGGGCTTTCTATGCATTTGCGAATGTGAGTGAGTATGGAAATGGAACTGAGGTTGCAGAAAAGCTTTTAAAAGAAGCACAGGTTGCAGTTACTCCTGGAATTGCTTTTGGGCCATCAGGAGAGGATTTTATCCGAATCTCTTACGCAACATCCATTGATAGAATTAGAGAAGCTCTTGAAAGGCTTGAAAAAGTATTTACATAAAGTTTTCCGAAGAATAAGCCTGGAAACAATTTTTCTTAAAAAAACCCCGGAGCAGAAGTTTCCCACAATTAAACGGTAGGGTGCAATTATCTATACCGTTTAAGAACTTCTTTTATAATCTTACCGGTACTGCAAAGAGGGCATTCTCTTGAGAATGAAATTCTTGTCACCTGGGCAGGCAGGCCTCTCTTACCAAGTTCTTCTTCCAGATGCCCAGAATCAAACCTCTGGTCATATCCTAAGGCAATTATATCGGGCTTAATTTGCTTTAAGGGTTCAAATATGTCTTTTTCACTCCCAAGCAGAGCCCGATCTACCATTCTTAAGGAATTTACCATTTCCAGCCTCTGTTCCTCAGGAATTATTGGTTTAGGTTTATGTATTATATTTGAATCTCTTGCAACTATAACGATAAGTTCATCTCCCAAAGCCTTTGCTTGAGTAAGAAAATAAACATGTCCTGGGTGCAACAAGTCAAAAGTTCCGGTGGCAAGTACACGTGTCAATAGATCACCTGGTCTCGGGTAATATCCTCTAAGAATAAGAAACTTACGAGGAAAAACAAAAATTTAAAACAGGGTTAAGGCAATTTTCTGAATAAACCAGAAAATCTATGTTGTAACTCCTTGGGCTTCAGTTTGTTCGTAGTAAATGATCTCGATTATCGCAAGTAATTTATATAGGCCATAAATATGACTATTGTTTATTAATTGCGGAAAATAAATGAGCCAAATAAACTAATAAATTTAGTATAGCTGTTCCACTTAAAGAAAAAGCTGACTTTTGAGATTATCACAAGTAATATATAATTCAGATAAATATTAAAAAATAGATAAATTATAGAGGAAACTTAATGATTAAAAAAAGTATTCACGAGATTAATAGAAAAATTGAAGACGGCAGCGTTAATGTTGTTACAGCCGAGGAAATGGTTACAATTGTCGAGGAGCTTGGTACAGAAGGCGCTGCAAAAGAAGTAGATGTAGTCACCACAGGCACATTTGGTGCAATGTGCTCATCAGGCCTCATACTCAATCTCGGACATTCCGAACCCCCCATTAAGATTCAGAAAATGTGGTTTAATAATGTGGAAGTATACAGTGGGCTTGCGGCTGTTGATGGATATCTTGGGGCTACCCAGATTTCGGACACAAGAGGAATTCAGTACGGGGGAGCTCACGTTATTGAGGATCTTTTAAGAGGAAAAGAAATCAATGTCCATGCAACTTCTTATGGAACGGATTGTTACCCCAGGAAAGTCCTTGACACAACAATTACTCTTGAGGATCTTAATGAAGCAGTGCTCCTTAACCCAAGAAATGCATATCAGAAGTATAACGCTGCAACTAATAGTTCCAAAAGGATTTTAAGCACATATATGGGGGAGCTTCTTCCTAATTTTGGAAATGTAACTTACTCAGGTGCGGGCGTACTTTCCCCTATTTCCAATGATCCTAATTATGAGACCATAGGTACAGGAACAAGAATCTTCATTGGAGGGGCGCAAGGATATGTTATAGGAAATGGATCTCAACATTCGCCGTCTAATAATTTCGGGACGCTAATGGTTAAAGGGAATCTTAAAGAGATGAGTCCTGATTATCTAAGGGCTGCTTCTTTTACAGGATACGGGACTACCCTATATATGGGGATAGGGATTCCTATACCTATTCTTAATGAAAAACTCGCAGCTTCAACTGCAGTTCGCGATGAAGATATTCTGACAAAGATTCTGGATTATGCAGTAGGAAGTCGGGACAAGCCTGCTGTGAAAGAAGTCAATTACGCTGAACTTAAGACAGGTCACATTGAAATTGGAGGAAAGGATGTCCCTACATCATCACTTTCCAGTTTTAAGAATGCAAGAAAGATAGCTAACGAACTTAAAGAATGGGTAAAACATGGAAAATTCTTTATAAGTATGCCTGTAGAGCGGCTGCCTTCAGATGGATCAGCCAAGCCCATGAAACAAACTCAGGCCATACCTTTAGTAAAGGATGTAATGTCAGATTTTATTGTGACTATTAAGAAAGACCAGACGGTTCAGGATGCTGCAAAAAAGATCTGGGAAAATTCGTTTAATCACCTTGCTGTAGTTTCAGATACTGGCGAGCTTGTTGGAATCCTGACAGCCTGGGATATCTCAAAAGCTGTTGCAGAAAATTGTTTTGACTCTGTAGAAAGTGTTATGACAAAAAAGGTCCTGACCTGTGCTCCGAATGAGCCTGTTGACCTCGCAGCAAGACGCCTGGATCGTTATGGGGTTTCTGCTATGCCTGTAATTGATTCCCAGAGAAAGGTCCTTGGAATTATAACAAGTGACAATATAAGCAAGCTTCTTGCCAGGAGGTATTAAGTATGAAGATTAAGATTTCCATCCCTACAGAGAGAATTCAGAATCCTATTATCTCTGAATCTATTGTTGAGACCGGAATCCTTATCAATATAATGGTGGCAAACATCGATTCGACATATGGGGAATTAATTGCAGATGTAAGTGATTTCAGATTTGATAAAATAAAAAATGCCCTTGAATCCAGGGGAGCAATAGTTTCCATTCTTGATAAGCCAATTCACAGAGATGAAGAGGAGTGCGTGGAATGCGGGGCCTGTATTTCAGTCTGTCCAGTGAGTGTTTACTCTTTTGATCAAGCCTGGAACATCCATGTTGACGAAAAAAAGTGTATCCAGTGTGGAGTATGTCTTAAGATGTGCCCTCATGGAGCCTTAAAGCTTGGCGAATAATAAAAATAAGTTCTGGAGAATAAGGAGAAAAAGATTACGTGGCAGAATCTATATTTTCTCCTTTTCTCCTTTTTTTTATTTTTTGCTTCTTTTTACGCTTTCTCAAATCTTCGTAGGGGTGCCATGAACAGGTCTATTAACATAAACCTATTGGAGGTTTTGCTGGCTTTTATCTGCCTTTCAGGCAATGTGGAGGGTTTATCGCAAATCTGATAACTCTACCTTGTATTTTCAGGAGATCACAGATTAATATGCTTTTCTTTATGTAGTCCTTTTGGGAGCATTAATATAAATTAATGTCCCTATATAAAATACTTACGTTAAAAAATTTTAATAATGATTATCCTCCGAGGCCGAAAAAATTCTGGAAATTCTATTTCGATTTATTCAAGTTTATTTGGGTTTATTTAGATTTATTTAACTTTATTCTAGTTTTAATGAGGTTAAATTAAATTTAAGCTTAAATCTAATGTTTTATTTTAAATTACAGAAATTTTAATTT
>CAZFNE010000094.1:0-10843 GCA_964520335.1 uncultured Methanosarcinales archaeon
CTGTCCAGACAATGGTTTCAAGATTAATGCCATTTACAATCTGATGATGTTTTCCGCTCCATTGCCTGTAAACAAGATCGATGTGCTTCGAATAAGGTTTATCAAGAACAGTATCATCAATAATAAGAAAACCAGTATTAGGAGCGATAAAACCCTTTACTTCTTCCCATAGAGCCTCCGTATCCGGAGGCTGCCTTAGAAGAAGGCGAGTAAAAGAGTCATGAGCAGGAGCAGGAGATGGACTATTAGAGTTTGTAAAACTGCATTTAGAGGCTTCTGTACAACTAAATACGCGTGAAGAGGCAACAAGAAAATTGATGTAATCAAACTCACTACATTTAGGCGGATTTATACCTTTCAACCCAGAGATTTTTTTTTGGATATAATTATTATAATTATTTGAGAAATTATTTTAATCTAATTTACGAAAAATACCTCAACCGCGTAAGTCCTATTAGGCAAAAAAATAGAAATTGGTATTTAGAAGTTTATCGGATAAAGACCCCCCACTCCTATAGAAAATTTTCCAGTTTTATTTCTTCATATACTTGAATAAACAAAATAAACTAATAATAAGGCTAAATGCTTCAAACCCAGGCATAGCTTTCTTTTCTATATTTTTCTTTGTGTTTTCAGCCTGTTTCTCAGCTCCAAAAGTTAGATTCTCTCCTGAAGCCGAACACATATAGATATCACAATTTCCATCGTGTTCTTCCGCCCATATTATCCGATCTTCATAAATAGAAGGGCTGGAACACGTTGAATTAGCAATAATCTGGGTTTCCTTTGAAGTTGAGAGATTATACATGTAGATATCTGCATTATCTTCGTGATCTGCCTTCCACACTACCGTATTCCCATACATATCACAGCCATCGTCTGTTAAACAATTCCCACCATCTAATTCGTTTTTGGTAATTTGGGTTTTTTCAGAGGTAGAAATATTGTATACAAACAAGCAGACATCGTCGGTTGTATAGTTAGTTCCCCATCCAACTATCTTATCCTCGTAAAGAGTGGGAAATGTTACTTCTCCATTTGAAATCAGTTCAGCTTTTTTAGCACTGGATATATCGTATAACTGCCCTTCGGACCCAACTGCCCGGTCTCCATAGATATCTATGGCGGTCTCAAATCCATTATCTGTAGTAAGCTGAGTTTTCGTAGCAGTGGAAATATTATATATAAAGAGATTTCCAATAAAATTGCTACCACCAACCCATACTATCCGATCTTTATAGATAGCAGGGATATATTCCACGAATCCGTCTGTGGTAATTGGAGTTCTTTCGGAAGAAGAAATATTGTACATGTTAATATTTTGTTTCCAGGTAGTCCAAACTATATAATCTCCGTAGATAACAGGCGCCCACGAACATAATTCATCCGGTCTATCGCCATTAATTTTTGTTTTCGAGGCAGTGGAGAGGTTTTACAGGTAAATCTTGCCATGACCTTCCCACACAATTCTATCATCATAAACAGAAGGATTTCCAGATACCGATTCCCCTTCGGTGATCTGAATTATATTAACTCTGGACGAATTGTTCTGGTTACTATTTGCCGATACCGCAGGTGATATAAAAGTTAAAAATAAGATTGATGCTGCAAATAACAAAGCGCTAGAAGACAATTTTTTGTGAATCTTCATCTACTTTCCCCAGTAACTCCTTATTATTTATCATATAAAAAATGTTAATACACTAAGCCTGAAGCTTATTTAAATTTTTTCTATTATAATTCTTCCATAAAAGTCTCATTAAATTTCAGAGGACTCAGAAAAAAAATTCTTGAAGAATTCAAATTTGGCAAATAGCATAATTAATTTGTTAGCGTCAAATAAAAAAGTAGAATTCGGTATTTATGAAATATACTGAAAAAAAATTAATATATTACATGATCTAGAAATTCAGACCGATAATTTTCTTTATATTAGAAAATACTTAGAAAAAGAATTGGTCCAAAGAGAATCATGTCAAACTTAATAAGGGCCTTAATTATTATTCGTAATCCGATAAGGTTTTTAAAGCAAAAAATGAATATGCCTATAGTAATTGAATAAAAATCGAATTCATTCATACAAGTAAATAGATATTTTCCAAAGGAAGCTATTGAGATAATCAATAGACCTGAATTTGATATTGAATTTCCATATTGCTTACTTTAATTGTTAATATAGTGATAAAAGGAATAAAATGATGTCTCATGCGGGTTTCACTAAACAACAGCGCATACTTGGAAGAACTGCATCCTTTGCGGTTTCTTTTCTTTTAATAGTGTATGCAGTTACATTGGTTCTTGGACTCCTATCACTAAAATCCTCTCGTGACCCAATAGGTGACCCTTATTTTTCAATATTAGAATTACTTATCGTTGTGATGGCTCCGCTGATAATTATTGTAATGGTTACAGTTCATTCTTACGCTTCTTCCGAGACAAAAATGTACAGTCTTATTGCACTTGCATTTATGGTAATTATGGCTGCTATCACTTGCAGCGTTCACTTTGTTATCCTAACAGTAAGCCGACAGATAGAGGCTGCAGGATTTGTCTGGGCTTCCTTATTCTTTTCCTTCAAATGGCCATCTGTCGTATATGCTCTCGATATACTTGCATGGGACTTTTTCTTTGCACTTTCAATGCTCTTTGCAGCACCTGTGTTCAAGACAGACCGGCTTGAAAAGACTGTTCGTGTCCTTATGGTCACCAATGGTCTACTAAGTCTTGCAGGCTTAATTGGTGTGCCGCTTGCAGACATGAATATCCGAAATATTGGAATAATTGGTTATGTTGGAGTTTCTATAGTTATGTTTCCATTAATGGGAGTAATCTTAGGACGTACACAACAAATATTAGAAAAGATAGTTCTAGAGGAATAATAAATCAGGATTTTAATTAAACAGATTTTTTTGTGCATAAGCTTCTAGATACAATTTTGTGAAGATATTGCAGCAGATTTCACAATTTAGAATATTTTGATTATCTTTTCTACTTTCTTCAATTTGAGCAAGCCAGATAACGGGCAAAGACAAAAGAGCGGTCTTAAATTTTTCATTTACATTTACAGTAGATGTTTAAAAACTTCTTTATTATTTCTTACGGGATTTTAGTATAATGTAAATGGGTCATTATTCAAATAAGGTAAACGAGATATTAAAAGCAAATGCCAGAATATACAAAGAGATAATGTTTGTATAGTAAAATATCCTAAGATAACTTAGGGATAAAAATAATAAACATAGGATTATGGGATAACAGTCCCCTATATTTTACAACTTATTTTGATTTTATCTCTGGGGGAGGGAATAGTTAAATCAGAGCGATTAGAGTTGTCATTAATAAGGAGTTCCGGCAAAAAAGAAGCTTCAGAAAATCGGAGGTCTTTAAAGGGGTTCTTTGGAAAAATAGGCCCGGGATTCATAACTGGAGCAGCCGATGACGATCCATCGGGTATTGGAACTTATGCTCAAACTGGTGCGATTTTCGGATTTAGCCAGCTCTGGCTTGTCTGGTTTACCTGTCCTTTTATGATTGTTATCCAGCAGATGTGTGCCCGGATAGGAATAGTGACTGGAAAAGGACTTGCTGGAGTGATTCTGGACAACTATTCAAAAAAAGTACTATATATAACGGTTTTTTTACTCGTGGTTGCAAATACTATTAATATTGGCGCAGATCTAGGGGCAATGGCTTCTTCAGCGCAGATGCTGTTAGGCTTACCATATTCTTTCTGGCTTATTCTCATTACCGGGTCTATAATTACACTTGAAATTTTTGTTCCCTATAAAACCTATTCGAAGATCCTAAAGTATCTGGCTTTGACTCTTTTTTCATATATTTTGGCTGCTTTTGTTGTCGAACTTGACTGGGATACTATTTTTTACGAAACGCTTATCCCAAACCTCAGCTTTTCAACAGATTACCTGCTTAATATTGTGGCAATTCTGGGCACAACAATCTCTCCATATTTATTTTTCTGGCAGGCTTCGCAAGAGGTAGAAGAAGAAGTCATAAATGGCCAGATTCGTGATATAGGAGTCGGGAGGCCAGAAATACATAAACAGGATGTAACAGAAAAAAACTGGGACACAGTCATAGGGATGTTTTTCTCCCAGATTATCATGTTTTTCATTATCGTTATCACGGCTGCTACCCTGCATACGAATGGAATCACATCAATCCAGACCGCTGCCCAGGCGGCGGAGGCTTTAAAACCGCTTGCCTGCAACCTTGCTTACCTTCTTTTTGCAGCCGGAATTATTGGAACAGGACTTCTAGCAGTACCTGTACTGGCCGGAGCTTCTGCATATGCTGTATCTGAAACAATAGGGATGAAAGAAGGGCTTGGGAAGAAGCTTACCAGAGCCCCTGGTTTCTATGCAGTCATTGCAATATCCACACTCATAGGAATGTCAATAGACTGGCTTGGAATCAACCCAATGACTGCCCTTTATTACTCAGCCGCATTAAATGGCCTGGCAGCTCCTCCTTTAATGGCACTTGTTATTATGATTGCAAGTAGAAAGGATATTATGGGCCATAGATTCGTTAACTCGACACTGAGTACTATCCTGGGCTGGATAATCGTAATAATTATGAGTTTAGCAGGAATTGCGCTTCTTTTCAGTCTGGTGACAGGAAAATAACTTTCTAAATCCGAGAATAAGAAATTCTAAGCACTAAATAAGCATTGGATGCTTAATAAAAAAGAATGGAAACTTAGAATCCAAAAAAAGAGGTAAAAACTGGATTCAGTATAAAAAATCCAGTATTTAGAGTGGTCATAGAGTGGTTATGAGATAAGATTTCCTGTTGTGTACCTTTTAACCATACATAATGAATCAATTTGAGGTTTAGTATATGGATAGGGTCGATAGATGGTCAAAAGGCTAATTTATGTCCTATTAAACCATTTCCGTTCTAAATCTTATGATTTTTTATTATTTTCTTTTGACTGATTTTATATAGTTTCTAATAAAGTTTCTTAAATTCGACCTCCCACTCAATTAACATTTGATCGGTTGAAAATTAAATTATAGGATTATTACCAGCATCATTGTTTTCAGGCATTCTTCCCGGCCCCATTGAGAGATCTCCCCTATGATGCATTCTATCATGTCCGAAACACATTCTATTATCTCCCTCAGGCATCCCATAAGAAGAAAGCAGAATCTCTCTAAATTCTTTTATGGATCCGGCTGCATTTATTTTATCTTTTAGGGAATTTAGTTCTGCGGTTCTGTTATTAAACTCTGTAACATTCTCCCCAATAATATTAGCTGCATTATTACTCTCGCTTGCCCTAGCTTCGATATGTTCAATTTTCTTTTCAATGGAATCCACAGCCTGGGTCTTCATATAAGTCAACACAACATTCTGCAGTTCTGTTGCATTGGAAGCTTTGCTTAGGTTAGCAGAGAAACCTTCAAGCTCAGCTATTTGCTCATTGAGAATTGCAGTACTGTTTTCATCAGTTGTGTTATTTACCTGCTCTTTTAGCATTCCAGTCATATTTCCAAGAGAATTCACCATTTCTGTCTGGACAGCACTGTAATTATTGTCAGTTACATTTTCTACCTGTTCAAGATTAAAGAATCCTGAAATTCTTCCAGCCCCGTGATGCATTCCATAATGTCCCCTGCCCATCCTATCCGATACGCAGTCATTTGCTTGCGAGTGGGCGAACAAAGCATTTTGAAGCTCAGAGATATTCGAAGCTTTACTTACACTTGTATAGAGACTTTGAAGCTCAGTAATCTGTTTGCTGATAGAATCAAGTATATCTGCCTTAGCTTCAGTAAAATTTTCATCACTTATTTTTAGTCCGGGACCAAAATTCTGATTGTTTTCAAAAGCAAGAACCCCTGAAGGAATTACACATAAAACAAGCAACACCGTTGTAAGCCGGGAAATTAAATGTAAGCTTTTTTTCTTTTTCATAGTATCATCCATTATCCATTTTGACTTGTTCATCCTATATTCTGCGTTTTTTAAAGGAAGACAGCCTGCTATGTCCTAGATTAGTTAGTTAAAATATAAGCTTACTTTATAGGATAAAGGACCCTTAGAGGAGGGATTATAAAAAAAAGCTTTATTTGTCCGCCTAAAGATAAAAAATGCTTAAAGATGAAAGTTAATACTTAATAAGTGTCTTAAACATCTATGACATAGAAAAATCATTAAATTAGTTGTAAGATTTCCAAAAAATGAGATATCTGGGTCTTTAGTGAATTGGATTACACTAAAATTAATTAAATAAGAGTATTTAAGCAATTGAAGACATAAGAAACCTTTCAATGAACAGAAGTTTGAGCCTATTTACCCATCAATAATCATTTAATATTCACTGCTATTCAACAGATTATTTATCGATACTTGTTTTTTATCAATTAACTCTTGAATGATTATTATTGACCGCTTATTGATCAATTACTATTTAATTACATTACTCTAAAACCCGTCCATTATTGGGCCTCAAAATAACTAGACCTTTTGTCATTAAAACCGGATTCTTTTTAAGAATAGGAAGTTCTGATTGTTGACGTAACAAAACAATCGGAAGTTGAGAAGGCTATCAAGGATACAGTTACTCAGTACGGCAGAATTGATTTCTTATTCAATAATGCAGGAATTGGAGGCACGATGCCTACAGTTGATGCAACACTTGAACACTGACGAGCTATTATTGACGTAAACTTCTGGAGCGTGATATATTGGATTAGTGCTGCATTACCAATTATGCGCCAGCAAGGAGGAGGCCATATTGTTAACACAGCTTCTCTTGCAGGTTTGATTCCATTTCCTTCCCAGGCTCTTTATCGTGCAACCAAATACGCAGTGGTAGGAATAAGTTAAAGCATGCGCTACGAATTTGCAGAAGAAGGCTTACATTTCTCAGTAACATGCCCTGGAGCTGTGGTTTCAAGTGTCTGGAAAAAGCCTTTATTGGGACCTGCTATTGAAAAAGCAAAAGTTCCTGAAGATGCAATTCCCGCAGAAGATGCAGCACAGATAGTTCTTGAGGGCGTTGCAGAAAAAAAAGGAATTATTATAGTGCCGGAAAACCCAGGCAGATATTTCTGGCGGGAATACTGCAAATCCTCTGAAGCTGCAGAGAATTATCTCCTGAATTTGGCTCATGAGAGGCGGATTGAGTATTCAAAAAATAAAGAATATAACAGTAAAAAGTAAAAAGCAAAAAGCTGCAAGACTTAATAAATCCGATTAAATTTATTGAACCGAATTATTTCCCCTGTTCAAGATATCGAGCTTTAGCTTCTTGAAGTACGGTAACTGCGGTTTCAAAGTCTTTCCAGCCAATAACCTTCACTTTTTTATCTTCCAGATTTTTATATGTCTGGAAGAAGTGAGTAATTTCCCTTAATAGATGAGGGGGAACCTGATCAATATGCTCGATATAATTCCATAAAGGATCGGTTTTTGGAACACAAAGGATTTTTTGATCTCTTCCCTTATCGTCTTCCATATCAAATAATGCAACAAGATGCACATCAATTACACAGCCCGGAAAGGTCGATTCCCAGGTCAGGACCATCGCATCCAAAGGATCCCCATCAAGAGCTAATGTATCTGGGAAAAAACCGTAGTCAGAAGGATATACCATTGAAGAAAAAAGCATTCTGTCAAATCTAATTACTTTTCGTTCTTTATCATATTCGTATTTATTTCTGCTTCCTTTTGGAATTTCAATAAGAACAGTTTCGACTGGACGTTCAGTCAAATTAACACTCCCTTTATATCAACTATTATTGACTATATTTCATAAACTGCTTTTCAGCTTTACATCTATTACCTGTTCTGACATGGTTCTGGTATTAAAATATGACCCCTATGTGCTTAATTTATTGATTATAATTAAAAATTTATCTAATTAAGAAAATGAAGAATTTAAACTTTTTAGAATAAAAATAATGAATAGAAATTTTAAACATAAATTCTGAAAAAGGTTAAATTTAATTAAAGATAGAAATATGTAAGAAGAATTCCTGCATCTAACCATCTTCAAGGGATAAACTAAATATTATGGATTGGGTGCTTTATTTTTTACTTCTATTCGATCTAAGCTTTACGCAGGAAAAATGCTCCAAATAGACAGATAATTTCGCAAATAACTTCAAAGCCAGACGCTTTTAGATCTTTATTTTGACTTTTTGAGGGCTCTTGTCCAGGATTTTCTCTTATATCTTTTATATTATTATCAAATGTGATTGATTAGGAATTCGCGCTAAGATTAGATCCCTGAGATATTGTCTTACCTGTTATTGCAAACGAAGAAAAGCCCGGAGTTTTGCTGTGAAGTAAAGAT
Source organism: uncultured Methanosarcinales archaeon (assembly GCA_964520335.1). Taxonomy (GTDB): domain Archaea; phylum Halobacteriota; class Methanosarcinia; order Methanosarcinales; family Methanosarcinaceae; genus Methanosarcina. The sequence goes on from CAZFNE010000094.1 coordinate 8,327, forward strand.
ACTTTTCGTCCTTTCCGGATAGACTGGTTGGAAGCTGAGTCCATTTTTTATCACTGTATCTATTCAGGGTAATTGAACCCATGCTGATATTTCAATCAATTATCCAGTCCTTATCAACCTTTAAAACACACAATCCCATTCCCTGTGTTGTTTCCGGTTGCAATTCCGTTGTTTCCTAGCCAGATATTAAAGAACCTGTAAACTTCATCAGCAGGCACTTCTGAAACAAGAGCGGATTTTTCTTCCAACATCTCAACAGTAGCTGTTTTTTTCCAAGATTCTTTTGTGAATTAAAACTTACATAAATGATGAAGTTGCATTCATCGAGAAATCAAATTTAACAGCTTTCTCGTTTGTAACAAATGCCTGTGAAGTTTCTTTTCCTTCAATATTTTTTGCAGGCTCTGGGGAAATATTAACATATCCCCTACACCTACCGCCTTCATTCCCGCCAATGTCCCCTTTATCCAGTACAGTTATTTTGCTTAGTTTTGAATCTATGCCTTTTTCATTGGTTGCTGTAAGATTCACGGTATAGGTTTCGGGAATCGTATAAACGTGGACAAAGCTGGAAGCTGTAGAATCAACAACTCCATCATTTTCAAATATCTCAGGCCCATGCTTTTACGTTTTAGGAAAGGTAAATAAAGAGAACACAAAGAAAAGGGTTCCCCAATGTAATATTAGTATTAAAATCTGCAATGGGCTGGCTTTCTAGTTTAGGCATCGAAACAAGTGGGAAATAATCCGAATCATTCTCACTAATATTATAGGGCAAATCGCAAATACCATCCCTATTTAAATCGAGGCAGGTTTCAGAAAATCCAGTCCCATCTGGTTTTGCCCAATAATTACCTCCAAGATAAGGTCCTCCTGCGATATTTGTTCCAGAAGTTTTTGTAATATTCCAGATAGAAGTTACCGGGTCTCCATATTGCATTGTTTTTGTATTATTGAAGAAATTGACTGTATTGTTAAAGAGATTATTTTAAATCAGGTTCGTTCCATTGAAACCCGGGTCCTTTGAACTCTGTGCAATATAAATCCCATAATCCCTGTTAAATTGAATTCTGTTTTCGGTAATGAGAGTACCTGGGCAGGAGTTTAAAATTGAGACCCCAATATTGTTATTTGCGATAGTATTATTTTTAAAAGTATTCCAGGGCGAGAGATGGTCGATTTTTATTCCTTCATTATTCGAGATTAACGTATTATTTGTAACCTCATTGTCCCCACAGAAAAAAGGTAAAAGAATACCGCAACTGCAGTTGGAAATATAATTATTATCTATAAAGTTATCATGCGACTCAAAAAGGACAATTCCATTACCATCTTCTATCCCATTCGAGATTCTATTTTTGAGAATTTTATTATCATCTGAGTCTGCCAGTGCTATACCTCCCTTTAAAAAGGTATTATTGTAAATCAGGTTACGTGTCGAATCTCCGTAGGTATGGATATTGCCTTCAAAAAATACATTATGAGATGATCCCAAAACTCAAAATTAGTTCTCGTAGTTTTGTATTTCAAATTATCATCTAATTCTCTGACATGAAATTAATTTTAAAAATTCAAAATGTATGAGAAAAAAATAGGTTTTGGGATAGCCTCTATCATAAAAATTGCAATTATAACATTCAGAACCAATTCCTTTTCCTAAAAACGTGTTTTCTTTGATAGTGGGATTATAACATTCGCTAGCATCAATACCGTCTTTTAAAAACTGATGATATTTGATGGTGCAATTTTCAACCGTATAGAAATTATGTCCGTCATAGGGAATTGAGGCTCGTATTTTTATATTTTCAAGTATAGTAAATCCACCAATAGTAACATTATTTGCAAATATTTCAAAAACCTTAACAAATGTATCTTGAGGGATTTTAGACTTTGAAAGAATACTTATATTTTTACGCTAATCTTCCTGTCTCATTATAAGCGCCGGGTGAAACAAGAATTCTATCTCCAGAGGCCTAATTATTTACAGCCTCCTGAATTGAGGTAAAATCTGCTTTTTCACTGTTACTAACTGTGATTTCCTTTGCTGATGTCAGAAACGAAAAGAAAATCAAAAATAAAAACATCAGAACCACTGAAAATAAAGCTATTTTTACCAGGTTTTGCTTATTTTTCATTCCTTTCCCTTCTTAATTTATCATGTGAATAATATTAATAATGTGTATTTTAAGATGGACTTTAAACATTTTCCTTTTGAAAACCGGTTTCATAAAAATTTTTAGTTAATCACAATTGTTCAAAGGTAGAAAGAGAGTCACATAAAACTGAAAAGCTTCCCACAAAAATGACCTGACTTAAATAATATAATGTAAGCTGAATATAAAAAGAAATTTATGTTTACAATTTAAAATAAGAAATAAACAACTTTGTTATAAGGTTAAGAAAATACAATTTAGTTCAGTTTGCAAAATTTACTGAAATATTTCTGATATAATAGATTCATTACTTGTGGATATTAATGGTGACCACAGGCTATCTGCCTAGTAACAAATAAGAATA
>CAZFNE010000095.1:0-10815 GCA_964520335.1 uncultured Methanosarcinales archaeon
GAACGAGTACCAAATTCAAATAAAGAAGAAAGGATATTAAGTAAAAGAAAAATCTGGGCATAAGCGCTGAAAATAAACGTCTTACACGTTTATCATCAAAGATTTTCCATCTAAGATGCGCCCAGCAACTGTCGCTTATAAATCATTTTAACATGCGTGCGGCATCTTTTGCAAAGTAAGTGATAATAATATCCGCTCCTGCCCTTTTAATTGAAAGCAAAGCCTCGTATACTGCCTTTTCTTCATCAAGCCAGCCATTAGCTGCGGCTGCTTTAATCATTGAATATTCTCCACTTACGTTATATGCTGCCGTAGGCATCTGGAATTCGTTTTTGATGCGGTAGACGATATCGAGGTAGCTGAGCGCTGGTTTTACCATCACTATATCTGCACCCTCGGCAACATCCAGGGTTACTTCTCTTAAGGCTTCATCGCTGTTTGCAGGGTCCATCTGGTATGTTGAACGGTCCCCGAAGCAGCAGCCTGAATCCGCAGCTTCCCTGAAAGGCCCATAAAAGGAAGAACTGAATTTTGCAGCATAAGACATGATAGGAATATTTTCAAAACCATTGATATCAAGAGCCTGCCTGATTGCCTGGATCATTCCGTCTATCATTCCGGAAGGAGCTACCATATCTGCTCCTGCCTTCGCATGGCTGACTGCGATTTTTCCAAGAACCTCAAGAGTGAGGTCATTAAGGATTTCCTGGGTTTCGAAATCAACAATTCCGCAGTGCCCATGGCTTGTGTATTCACACATACAGATATCGGTAATTACTATAAGCTCGTCTCCAAGTTCGGCTTTGATTCTGCGGACAGCTTCCTGAATGACATCAGCCTCTCCCCAGGAAGAACTTCCCTCTTCATCCTTAAAGGCAGGGACTCCGAAAAGAATGACTGCAGGAATTCCAAGTTCAACAATCTCTTTTGCTTCCTTTACAACATCCGAAAGCGGGAACTTATACATTCCAGGCATTGAAGAAAATTCAACAGGAGCCTCAATGTTCTCATCTACAAAAATCGGTTGGACAAGGTCGTTTACGGATAAAGCAGTCTCACGGATAAGGTTCCTGATCTTTCCTTTTCTTAATCTTCTTAACCTGACTTCTGGAAACATGTGAATACTCCGTCCATTGATTACGATTTATTAATATAATTTACTAACTGCGATTTTTATAACTACAAATTAATTTATCAAATATGAGATCTTGAAATCTTGATAATTAATGAAATATTGACCATTGCACATTATTACAATTATTGCATATTATAGAAGATATAATGCGTCTTAGATTGAGAGCTAATAAATAATTAAGAGTAATTGAGATTCAGCAAATAATAACGTTAAGAGCCCGAATTTTTTGAGAACGGGCCTTCTAAATCAGGCCTTTATGAGTGGCCTTTTTCTGAAACCTGATGCAGTTGGCTCTCACAGCCTGGCTTTATTTTTTCAGCCCTTGACTTTTCTTTTTCAAGACAGAAAACTCTTGCTACCACATCAAGAAACTCTTCATTCCCTAACTCTGCAGCCTGGCGCAGGACTTTTGTGGGCTCGGCCAGAATTTTATTGACAATGGAGTGCGTAAGGTCGTCAAGCACTTCGGTTTCAACCTCTCCGATAGTATGGTAAGAACAAAGCCTGTTAACTGCTTTTTGCCTTTCCCTTACACGTACATCATATACCTGCCGATAAAGCTCGGAAATCAAGCGGTCGGCTTTCTGGCGTTTGTACTGGAGATTTAAAAGCCTGATTTCTTCCTGAATTATATCCTCAGCTTTTTTAGCTTCCTCTTTTCTCATTTTAAGAGTTCTTTCGCTGATTACCCTTAAATTATCAATATTGCAGAGTTCGACATTACTGAGTTCACTGCAGGTCTCTTCAATATCTCTTGGGTTTGCTATGTCTATCAGGAGAAGTTTCCGGTTTTTTCTCCTTTCTTTTAAAGCCTCTTCAATCATTTCCTTTGTGAGAATATAATGAGGAGCACCCGTGCCGCTGATTACTACATCAGCATCTTTAAGATAATTTTCGATATCATCAAGTTTAACTGCGTGCCCGCCGAGCTCGTAAGCAATTTCTTCAGCCTTTTTGAAAGTGCGGTTAGCGATATATATCGCCTCGATATCTCTTTCTGCAAGCGCCTTTGCGACAAGGACTCCGATTTCTCCGGCCCCTATTACGAGCACGGACTTTCCTGTAAGCCCGTCAAGGATATCTTCTGCCAGGTCTACGGCTGCAGACCCTATGGAAACCGAGCCTTTGTTAATCTTGGTTTCATTCCGGATCTTTTTTCCTACCTGGATGGCCTTATCAAAAGCGGTATCAAGGATTTTTCCGGTTGTTCCTTTTTTCTTGGAATAGGCATAAAGTTCCTTTATCTGGCCAAGGATCTGGTCTTCACCTACTATCATGGATTCAAGCCCGCCCGAAAGCCTGAGCAGGTGTTCGAGGGATTCATCATGCCCGTAAAAGTCGATAATATGAGTCGAAGCCCCCATTTCTTTTGCAAAAGAGAAAAGTACACTGCTACTTTTGGGGGAAACTACATAGATTTCAACACGGTTGCACGTTTTTAAAACAACACATTCATGAACATATTCATGCTTTGAGAGGTTTTCAAGCAGCCCGTCCAGATCTCCGTGCCAGGCGGACTCCATTTCCTCAACTCTTGCTTTTTTATGGGATATAACCATACTTGAGATTTCTGTCACAGAGAGCCTCCGGATAGAATGAATAGGGGGATAGAATAATAATATAAGGAGTAGTAAATTAAACTTTGCAGATCTCCTGAACGTTTTTTCATCAAAGAAATTTCTTATTTTATATTTTTATTTCTTGGTTCCACAATTTTATAACCATAATAGTATAATACTACAATTTTATTATTTTTCCTATATTTTATAATTAAAACAATTCTGATTAATAAAATAATTGTAATTAAAGTCTCGCTATATAAACTTCTATTAAATTAAAATTAAACCTTTTTAATAGTCTATATAATGGCTCTTATAATAGCCTTAATAGCCTTCATAAAAGTTTTTAATTTTAGCCTTTATAGATCAGGATTTTTTAAGTAATCCGAGATTATAGCATATGCCTTTTCTGTCCCTAAAGAGTAGGACTCAGAAAGGCCATTCCAGACAAGTTCGCTTTCAAGGACTTTCCACAGAAGTTCTTTTCTTTTGCTTTGCTCTGTAACCTGCTCTTTTAAGTAAGCCCTTAATTCGTCCTGAAGCCGGATCATATCAGCATATGCAGGCGTTATTATACTTTCTATCTGTTTCCGGGTATATTTTGAGACTGCAGGACTGTGCCCAAGGGTGGAAATTCCAATTACAAGGTCTCCTCTTTTTATAACTGAGGGAACTACAACGCTACCTAAAGCGTCTACCTGATTAATCAAAATATCGCTTTCCTGCGCAAGTTCAGTGATTTTCCGGTTAAGCTCGAAATTGCTGGTTGCGGGTATAACAAGAAAAGCCCCTGAAATAAGTTCCTTCAATTCCAGATCCGACGCTGCAAGAAGGTCGAGCTTGATAAGTTTCACCTGGCCTGAAGCTTCAAGTTCATGCAGGCGCCTGGAAAATTCTAAACTGACAACAACTGTATTTGCGCAACCGGAGAATAATTCGGCTTTACGCTCCCCAACAAGGCCCCCCCCAAAAATAACTATTCTTTTGCCTGAGAGGTCAAGCATAAGGGGAAGAAAATTCTTTGTTTCAGGCATTTATGAACCTCATAATCAGAATCGCAACCACAAATTAGAGATTTTATAGTTAAATTCATCAGTTAAATTCTAAACCAGTATTAAGATCAGGAGAATGAAACAGATTTTATCGATACCTTACGTTTATTACTTTCGCCAATATTTATATTTATCAATATTTATATAAAGTAGTCAATTAGATATAGGCTGAAATATACAGGCCGGGAAATTGGTTCAGTTGAGCCTGACTCCGGTTTTCTTAAACTCCTTTTCGCTGAAGAAAAGAGTATAATCTTTAATTCCAGTAGCTTTTGAGATTCTCACAGCCACTTCTTTGCAATCTTCAGGAGTATAAGAGTGCACCATAGTGAATAAATTATACGGCCAATCCGGATATCTAGGCCGCTCGTAGCAGTGAGTCACTTCAGGAAATTCGGCCATCATTGCCCCTATTTTTTCTATTTGATCATCGGGGACATTCCAGACACACATTGCATTTGCCGTGATTCCTATTGCCCTGTGTCCTATTGAAGCCGCAAAACGCCTGATTTTTCCGGCTTTCTGAAGCCGCTTAAGCCTGTCAACTACCTCCTGCTCAGGAATTCCAAGTTCTGCAGCAAATCCTTTAAAAGGGGAATGAGTTAAAGGAATCCCATCCTGCACAAGCTTAAGAAGTTCTACATCCGTTTTATCCATATATTCACCCTGTCATCTGATGTCAAATTTTACTTTTATTTTGAAGAGGCGCTTTGTAGGAAGATTTAGCAGCGGAAATCCGGTTCTTCTGCGAATTTCGGAGATGATTTCCTCAAGCCTCCCGTTATCCGGAGCAGAAAGGGTAAACCACAGGTTATATTTTGCAGCACTTCGGAGATAATTATGCGAGACTTCAGGGTATTCATTAATGAAATTTGCAACCTCTTCAATCTTATCTTCAGGAACTTTGAGGGCAACGAGAGTCCCTACCCCTCCCATATTCCGGGTGCTCAGTACAGGCCCTATTCTTCTAACTGCCCCTTTCCTGTTAAGTTTGCGCAGCCTTTCAAGAACCTCAACTTCGGAAAGGCCTAAAATTCTACCTAATTCCTCAAAAGGCTCGACTTCAAGAGGGACTTCCTGCTGGACCAGGTTCAGAATTCGCTTATCGATTCCATCAAGTTCAAATTCAGGGGCTTCCCCTCCGTAAGGTTCCAGCTCAGAACCTAAATTGGAATTCAAACCAGGCCCATTTTCGAGCCTGCATCTGTAATTTTCAAATTCAATCATCTGATCACTTTCACTTCTTTACGGGTCTATAAACACAATAAGGTTCTTCCTCAAGATAGTCCCCAGTAGCTGCATAGGCTCTTGCCCTGCACCCGGCACAGACCTTCTTGTATCCGCAAATCCCGCATTTGCCTTTAAGTTCTTCCGGATTTCTCAGCTTTTTAAAGACCTCGGCGTTTTCCCAGATCTCTTTAAAGGGTTCTTTTTTAATACTGCCAGCAAGTACAGGCAAATATCCACACGGATAAACTTCTCCGATACTTGAAACAAAACAAAAGCCGGTCCCTCCAAGGCAGCCTTTTGTCATGGCTTCATATCCGTGGGTTTTTACTGAGATCTCTATCCCTTCTTTTTTTGCCCGCTGGCGCATAATCCTGAAATAATGAGGAGCGCAGGTGGCTTTTAACTGGATTTTTGACTCCTTTTGCATATCATAGAACCAGTGCAGAACGCGCTCGTAATCTGCAGGCGATACCTCATCGGATTCTTCTCCCCTGCCTGTAGGTACAAGGAAAAAAACATGATAAGCAACTGCTTCTAGCTCTTTTGCAAGCTCGAACGTTTTTGGAATTTCCTCAAGATTGCGTTTTGAAATGGTTGTATTGATCTGAAAAGGAAAATTTTCCTTTCTGAGCACTTCGATGCCTGCAAGTGTCCTTTCAAAAGCTCCGGGCAGCCCCCGAAAATTATCATGCATCTCTGCGGTAGCCCCATCGATGCTTATGCTCAGCCTCTGGACCCCTGCTTCTTTTAATTTCCGGACAAGCTCAGGAGTAAGAAGAGTCCCGTTTGTTGCAAGCACAACCCTGAGCTCTGCATCAGTCCCGTATCTAGCGATTTCAAAGACATCAGACCTGGTTAGCGGTTCTCCTCCGCTCAGGATGAGGATAGGTTTTCCAAGCTTTGAAATCTCATCAATAAAATGCTTAGCTTCAGCAGTTGTAAGTTCTCCTGCAGGAACTGAAGAAGTCGAAGCTCCTCTGCAGTGCACGCAGTTAAGGTTGCAGCCTGCAGTAAGTTCCCATGCAATGAGTCTTGGGGCATGTGTCATGGCAATCATGAATTCTCGTAATCGTCAATAATGGATTATAAATCATTGGGCTATAAATTATGAGGATATAAATCAAAGTTTATAAATCAAGACTATAAATAAGATTTTAAATAAATGTTTTTAGAGGTTTTACTTAAAGGAATAATTATTGTTTTATTAACAGTTTATAATAATAGAAGTCAAAGCTTAATGAGATTTGCAAATTAATAATAATTAGAAAGTCAATATTAGCTTTAGCAACATGTTAAATTTGAATTAGAACTTAATTTCCGGATAGGAGCTCAAACTATAGAATCGCTTATTTAAGCCTTCGTTGCAAGCTAACTTGAAGGTCATATTAATAAAGTAATATTAATATTCTCTGATTTAAGATGAAAAATGTAAAAAGTGAACAAAAAGCAATACTGATTCATTTTTCGTTTTTAAAAATTGACACCACAGGACAGGTCTGTATAACATTAGAAAGGTAAAAGATATTTGTAAGTTTTTATACATTAAGAAGATAGATATAAAGATTAAATATCCTGAAATCGGAGTCTGCGGGCTCTCCTGCAGGCTCTGTCCTATGTATAATACTGAAGCAGAAGGCAAATGCCCGGGATGTAAGAGCCCCGATAGGATGGCTGTTGGCTGCCCATTTCTTACCTGTGCTGTGAAGAAAAAAGGGATAGAATTTTGCTGGGAATGTGGGGAAAACAGTACCTGTGAAAAATGGAAAAAGCATAGAGAAGCAGGTAAAAGCCACGATTCTTTCAAATCCTACCAGACGCTTGAGAAGGATATTTCATTCATATGTAAGAAAGGGGTTGATGAATTTGAAAAAGCACAAAAACAAAAGGAAAATTTACTCAAAGAAATGCTAAAGGACTTTAACGAGGGCCGTTCAAAAAGTTACTATTGTATTGCTGCAACCGTTTTAAAACTTGAAGAGCTTCAGAAAGCATTAATCCGGGCAAAAGAAGAATAAGAGAAATTTGACAGTTCCGATAGTCCCGATAAATCCGATAAAATCAATATTAAAGGTAAATCAAAGCTTCTTCATTCGATTTTAGACAATATCGCAGCAGAGAAAAAGTATTTGTTAAAATTGAGAAAATAATCCTTCATTCTAATTCAAAAAAGGTTTGCTTTAGTCTGGACATAATTTAAACATTCAGAAATGCTGAATTGATATTTAAATAAATTTAAACAAATTTAAAACAAACTTTCTTCTGGGATTTATTTACCTGGCTCCGGCTACTTTGAAAATAATTCTGAATTCTGTCCCCTTTGCTCTATTAAGCTCGATTTTTCCATCAAGCTGGTCAATGAGAATGTGTACAAGTTTCAGCCCAAGGGATTCAAAAGTTTCTAACCTTATATTTTCAGGAATCCCTTTTCCGTTATCAGAAATCGTCAGGTTGAAAGTAAAGACATCTGTCTGATTACTCTTAGCTTCCCTATGGAGCTGAATTCGAATTTCTCCTTTTTCATTTTCATTGAAAGCATGCTTCAGAGAATTTGAGACAAGTTCATTGACAACAATTCCTAATGGGACAGCAGTATCCATGTTAAAGCATGCACTTTTCTCCAGATCCATTATAAGGTTAATATCCTTACTTTTGAGGCTGTAAGTATAGAAAAGGGTTTCAGCCAATTTTTGCAGATATGCAGAAAAATTCAGGGTGTCCGTTCCTTCCCCTTTATAAAGTTCTTCATGTATCAGGGCCATAGAAATTACCCTGTTCTGGCTTTCTTTGAAAGCTTCAAGTACTTCCTTATTCTGGAATTTTTCAGCCTGGAGATCCAGCAGGGAAGTAATTACCTGTAAATTGTTCTTGATTCTGTGATGGATTTCTTTTATCCGCAGTTTATCAATTTTGGCCAGAGTTTTTTCTGCTTCGATACGCTCAGTAATGTCCCTGGAAATAGCTAAGACAGCAACAAGCTCTCCAGATGCATTGAAAACCGGAGAAAGCGCTGCTGAAATGTTTACTAATGCCCCATCCTTTTTAAGCCTTATAGACTCATAATGCTGAATTTGGTCTCCGTGCCTGATCTTTTCACAAAAGCTTTTTATCTCTCCTTTAAGATTGTTGGGTTCAATTATCGAGACATTTTTTCCCAGAATTTCTTGAGCTGAATAACCATAAATCTGCTCCGCACCTTTATTCCAACTGGTAATAATACAATCTAACGATAAAGTTATAATAGCATCATTTGAAGATTCAACAGCATCCGCAAGGATCTTAGTTTTTTCTTCCGCTCTCCTCTGCTTAGTAATATCCTGAACTATTCCCTTTACTCGAATAGGAATGTTCTTTTCATTAAAGGTAACCTCAGCTCGTGAATGGACTATGCGTTCTTCCCCATTATCTAAGATAATACGATAATCAATGCCATCTTTGGTTCCTTCTTCTAACCCCTTCTTTATACTTTTATCCACGTAATCGCGATCATCAGGATGTATATAATTTAAAAGTCCATCATAAGATGGGGATGGTTCCTGAAGACTGCGTCCAAAAATTCGGTATAGCTCATCAGACCAGTAACCTTCACTAGTTTCAACATTCCAATCCCAATTTCCGACATGAGCCAGTTTTTGAGCTTCAGCAAGTCCGGTTTCACTTTCTTTTAGCGATTTATAGGCTTTTTCTAGTTCTGCTGTACGCTCTTTAACTTTTTCTTCCAGACTTTCATGAGCTTTTTTAAGCACTTCTTCGGCTTGCTTGCGTTGAGTTACATCGTTGAACAGGATTGCAACTCTTTGGCTTTTCAGGTCCCCAACACGATATGCATAGACATCATACCATTTATGCAAGTCTTCAACGTAATTCTCGAATCTGGATGACTCGCCTGTAAGTGCAATCTTGCCATATATTTCATACCAATATTGCTCATTCCCTGGAATCAGCTCACTTATTCTTTTTCCAATTGTATTCTTAAATCCGGTTTGTTTTTCGAAAGCCGGATTAGCCTCAACGAAAATGTAATCAATTGGTTTTTCTTTTTCATCAAATAATACTTCAATAATACAGAAGCCTTCATCCATTGTACTGAATAAAGTACGATAACGCTCTTCGGATTCTCGTAGCAATTCTTCAGCTTTTTTGCGCTCTGTGATGTCGCTGGCAGCACCAAACCACTCAATGATCTCGCCATTCTTATCCAGTATCGGAACTGCACGAGAGAAGATCCATCCCAAGCTGCCGTCCGCTAGCCTGACCCGATGTTCTAACTGGTAAATGTTCTTTTTACGGATAGCTTCATTGATGGCGGTTGTTATGCGAGGCTGATCTTCCGGAGGAACGTATTCCTGAAGCCATGAGCTGCTCGGAATTTCCGTATCTGCAAGAAAACCTCGACCATAGAGATGGCGCATCTCGCTCCAATCAGGACTCACACGATATATCACTTCGGAGCTGGCCGTTAGAAGAGCACGAAAGCGTCCCTCACTCTCCTGCAATGCTTCTTCAGCCTGTTTAAGTTCGGTGATATCATAGAAAGTGCAGATTGTCCTATATATGTGGCCGTCTTCTTTCAGGATTGGTTCAGCGCTTATCAGCATCCAGGTGAGTTCGTTCTCTCCTGGATTCCTCACGGAGACTAGCTGGTCTTTAACAGGCTTACCGGTCCTCACTGCTTTTTGAGCAGGATGATCATCGACGTGTAGAAGTTTGCCATCTTCTCCATAGACTTCCCATCGGCTCCATTTCTGACTATTAACATTTAGAATATCGAGTTCATCGCTCAGGCCGAACATTTGCATAAATGTTGGATTAACAACGGCAAACTTGCCGGCCTCATCTATAAGTGCAATTCCGGATTTCACATTCTGGACTAACGCCCTAAACTGGTCTTCACTACGGTGAAGAGTCTCCAGCACCTTTTTAAGCTCAGTGATATCGCGTGCAGCAGCAAAGATCCCAATAACCTCGCCATGTTCATCTTTATAAACCGAAGCATTGTATAAAACAGGAGTTATTTTTCCATCTTTATGTTGAATCTCAAGGGGATAATCCCTGACTTCACCATCCAAGAATACCTGCTTATAGCCTTCTTTGGCTTTCTCGGATTCGGTGAAATAATCTGAAAAATCAGTCCCAATCAAATCATTTCTGGAATATCCAGTAACCTGTTCAGTAGCTGCGTTCACATCCGTAATCTTACCATCACTTCCTATTGTGACTAAAGGATCAAGGCTTGCTTCAATAAGGCTGCGGTTATAAAGACTTGATAATCTGAGAATTTCTTCTGCTTTTTTGCGTTCTGTTATGTCCTCGAAAAGGGTGTATACCTGGGATGGTTTATTTTCTCCAGACCGAAAAAGAGGTACAGAACTTATGTTGATCCAGCGGTAGCCGTTCTCCCTTGGATTGTAAACTCCCATTACTACATCTTTTATTTTCTGCCCTGTTTGTAGAGACACCATAGATGGATGCTCAAGTCCTGGAAATTTGGAGCCGTCTTCCCGGATAGTATGGTACTCTTCGCCAACAGACGAGCTCCCCAAGAACTCACCTGATGTCTTGCCAAGAATCCTCTCGGCTGCAAGATTCATGGAAATAATCCTACCATTAGCATCCTGGTAGACTACACCTTGAAGCATGGTCTCATATAAAAGTCGGTAATGTTGTTCTGACTGAAAAAGGGCTTCCTCTGCTTGCTTGCTCTTTGTGATATCACGTGCAGCAGCAAAAACCCCAATAATCTCGCCATTCTCGTTTCTATAAACGGAAGCATTGTACAAAACAGGAGTTATATGTCCGTCCTTATGCTGAATCTCCAGAGGATAATCTCGAACCTCACCAT
>CAZFNE010000096.1:0-6294 GCA_964520335.1 uncultured Methanosarcinales archaeon
TTTAAATAAAAGAGAGTTTTGGATGGTTGTGCATATAGTAAACACAAATTATATAAATAAGCTTATCATAGAAATAATGAGGCATCTAATCCACTTTCGCACCATTAAAACATCTACCACGTCTAGCCTACGTAGATAGTTTAAGTTATGAACACCAATTCTAGATGCCTCAGACTCTAGAAGTTAACGTTCAAGAGAAACGTTAATCATCGTATATAAATGTTATATCTTTATTCAAGATAAAAGATTAAAATTAATGATGGACATTTTATTCTAATTGACTTAGGTATAATGCCGGCTTAGATTTTAAAAAATAAATGTTATTATAAAAATATTTGATTACAATAATATCAAGCTATAAAACCCTTGATTTTTATTCATAAATTTGCTCTCTTTTAATGAAGAAGATACGGCATAGATTAAATTCTAATTTGAAAAAATGAGCAAAAATTATTATTACAAATAATATCTTTATCAGTAATTCTTGAAGAAATTATGAATAAAAGCATTATGAATTAAAAAAGCTCTCCAAAGCAAGTATTAAAGGATACAAAAAAACGTAATGGAAAGATTACTTTTTTCAAAAAGACTTCTCAAGAAGATTAGCACAAATTTTATAAACACCTTTTACATAGGAGTTAATGAGGCATCTAATCCACTTTCACACCTATTCTAGCCCGAATAGAATATAAGTTACGCAACATCTGTTTCTAGATGCCTCATCACCCAAATTAAGAGTAACAGTTTAAACTCTTAATAAGGTCTTTTTAAAGAAATAGAATTCATAGGATATAAATATTTATATTTAATCAGTGTCGGAAGTAAAAATAAAGAATTGCTTTTTGAAAATAAATCTTTTTTACAACAGGACATCTTAATTAAAAAATTTTGGCGAAATAAAAGTTTAGAGGGAATAACCCTGACGCAGTTTTATGACAAGGGCTTCTACCTGCTCTACAGCAGTCCCTATATATTTGTCCGGGTTTACGAGATTCTCGATGTCTGCGGCACTTAAATATTTTGTAACGGCTGGAGTTTCCAATAACGTATTTTTAAAGTGCTGCCCGGTTTCATGAGCTTTCATTGCGGAAGTACGGACAATTTCATGAGCTTCCTGCCTTCCAACTCCCCTTTTTGCAAGCTCGATCATTACAGCTTCTCCCATGTTTAAACCCCTGAGCAATTCCAAATTTCTCCGAATATTCTCGGGATAAAACCTAAGGTTTTCAAGGACATTACTCGCAAGTTTAAGGCAATGATCCGTAAGTATGCAGGCTTCAGGAAAAATTATTCTCTCAGAAGAAGAATTGGTCAGGTCTCGCTCGTCCCATAGAGTATTATTAAGAAGCTCAGGCTCAACCATAGCCCTTACAATCCTCGCAAGCCCACAGATTTGTTCGGACTTTATAGGATTACGTTTATGAGGCATAGTTGAGGAGCCTACCTGTTTTTTACCAAAACTCTCTTCGAGTTCTGCAATTTCGCTTCGCTGCAAAGTCCGGATTTCAATACCAATTTTATCAAGAGTAGTGACCGCGTTTGCCATCCACATTACAAATTCAGCGTGCCTATCCCTCTGGATTATCTGGTTAGATACATCAACAGCTCCAATTCCGAGGTGCTGCATAGTAAGTTTCTGGATCAGGATTCCGGATTTCCCAAATGCAGCCTGGGTTCCTACAGCTCCGGTCATTTGTCCCACAGTTGCTCTTGGGGTTAGCTGATAAAGACGGTCCAGATGCCTTGAAATTTCCGAGGCCCAGATAGCAAACCTCAGTCCATAAGTTGTTGGAACCCCAATCTGTCCGTGAGTTCGCCCACAGCAAACTGTATGCTTCTGAGCTTCTGCCTGGTTGATAAGAACTTTTAGGAGAATTTTAAGTTTATCTTCAAAAATTTCAATTGCATCTTTTATCTGAAGAGCAGTTGCCGTATCAAGGATATCATTTGAGGTGGCTCCAAAATGCACCCATTTCCCTGCATCACCCCTGCATTTTTCAGAAATCGCAACAACTACAGCCATCATATCATGGTGGATTTCAGCTTCGATTTCATCAACTCTTTCCGACGTTACATAACTAATACTTTCTGAGATTATTTCTGCAGCTTCGGCGGGAACTATCCCCATATCAGCTTCAGCTCGTGCAAGTGCGGCTTCAGTTTGTAGAATCTTGGAGAGCCTATTTTGTTGGCTCCATACATGTTTCATTTCCGGTGTACCATACCGGTAATCTATAGGATGAATTGCCAAATTAATCACCACTCGTGGAATAAGAAATTGTTAATCTAGAATTTATAACTGCTCTTGAACCGGTTAAAACGCATGAGCTTTTAGCGAATTTATTGCTATGCAACGCGATTAATGTTAACTTGAGGAATTTTTAACCTATTTGGACATAAAGGGCAGAAAGTAAACAGCACAATCAATAAATAAACTTTGGTTGCCAGAGTTAAAAAAAGTAAAAAAATAGAAGAAAGAAACAGGGGAAGGGAATTGAAGAAAAAAATCAAAAACTCAGTGGGAGAAGAGTTTTGATGAAAACTGTTATATGCCTTAACATCCATTAAGCGGGCTATATACCTTATAATAATAAAAAAGCATAGCAGGTGACAAAAAATGGCTCGTTTTCCAGAAGCAGAAGAAAGATTATTAAATAAAAAGATCTGCATGAAATGTAATGCAAGAAATGCAATCAGGGCTACCCGTTGCAGAAAATGTGGGTACAGCACCCTTCGCGTGAAATCTAAGGAATCTAAGGGAGCATGATCTTTTTTGCAGGTGGAAGCACGCCTCCAGGAAATCATTGATAAGGAAGGAAAAGTCCATCTTACTCTTATAGATCCGGCGTCCCAAACACCTGAAGAAGCCGCTGAAATTGCCCTTGCGGCTGTTAAAGGGGGCACAGATGCCGTCATGATAGGGGGCTCAACAGGTGCGTCGGGAACCCTACTTGATGAAACTGTAATAAAAATAAAAGAAAAGGTAAGCGTCCCAACTATCCTTTTTCCAGGAAGTTCAGCAGGACTCAGTAAATATGCAGATGCGGTATTTTTTATGAGTCTTCTTAATTCCCGAGATATAGGGTACATCATTACAAATCAGGTGCTTGGAGCTCCTCTTGTTTACATGAGCGACCTTGAGCCCATTTCAATGGCATACCTTATAGTTGAGCCTGGGGGCACTGTAGGATGGGTAGGAGACGCAAAACTGATTCCCAGGCAGAAACCCGAAATTGCAGTTGCATATGCACTTGCAGGCAAATATCTGGGCATGCATTATACTTACCTTGAGGCTGGTTCCGGGGCTGATAACCCCATTGCTCCTGAAATGATAGGAGCTGTCAAGCATGTACTCGGCAAAAATAAACTTATTGTCGGGGGAGGAATCAGAGATGCAAAAACCGCAAAGATTTGCACTTCCGCAGGTGCAGACATGATTGTTACAGGGACAATTGTAGAAGAAGTAAAAGATGTTACTGCAAAAGTAGCTGAGATTGTATCAGCTATAAAGCTCTGACTTAAAGAGACAATTCTTTCTCCAATAAAGAATTCCTTAATAGACAACTGTCAAGGCGTGACACCTGCTTTCAATCAAAAAACATTTTATATTTTTTAAATTTATTTAGATTTGTGGGAATTTACCTGATTTTTAATTTATTAATTCTTTAAGACACCAATTTAAACCAGAATTTTTAAGCTTTATACCTGCTTTTAAGATTAGTTTCTAAAATATAGTATACAGGCTACAGACAGTCGATTGTAATAAATAGTTATAAAGGCAATATTTCACCCTTGCTCCAGTGTAAATATATTGCAATACTCTTTAATAAATACAGTCTAGATGTTAAGAGAATTTTGAAATGGAATTCCAGGAAAAACAAAATAAGATCATAATTTTAAAGAGAAGCTTCCAGATCTAATATTTGTTTGGTTTAGAAGAGGTAGAGATATGCTCAAGATTTCCAATTTAGTAAAAGATTATGAGGTGCGTTCCGAAAAAATTAGAGTGTTAGACCATATCGACCTAACAGTAAATGACGGAGAAATTCTGGGAATAACAGGTCGAAGCGGAAGTGGAAAATCAACTCTTTTGCGCATTATTCGAGGGGTAGAGCCTTTTCAGGAAGGCACTATAGAAATAGATGGTCAGATCGTAACCCCATCTTCAGGAATTGAGGGAGAAAAGCTCCTGAAAAACTTGACTGCAATACATCTTCAGCGGAATTTCGGCCTCTGGAATGGCCCTGCAATTGAAAATATAATAAGGAAATTAAACTATCTGAGGGTTGGCCACGAAGCTCTCCCCCATAATGAACATCAAGAATACGATGAGCTTTTTGAACAATCCATGGAATATCTTAAACTTGTAGGCCTTGAACATAAAGCCCTGCATTCTACTAATCTTTTAAGTGGGGGAGAGAAACAGAGGCTTATAATGGCAAGGCAGCTTGCTGCAAACCCCAAAGTGCTCCTCCTTGATGAGCCAGTTACGATGACGGGCCCGGATACAAAACAGGAAATCCTTGATGTGATTAAAAGCCTGAAAGATAAATTAAAGCTGGCAATTATAGTTGTTTCTCACCTCCCTGAAATTCATGCCTATCTTGCCGACAGGTTGATATTCCTGGAAAATGGAAAAATTGCAGCCGAAGGAAAGCCTGCCTGGGTGCTTAAGAACTTCCTTAAGGACATGAAGCCTAAAGAAGAACTTGCAGAGCCCGAAAAAAAAGAAGTCTGCATTAAAGTAAGGAACATTTCAAAACGATATTCTCTCATTCGCATGGGAGAAGTCCTTAATATCAAAGATTTCTCACTTGACGTCCATAAAGGAGAAATTCTGGCTTTTATTGGGCCTTCAGGAGCTGGAAAAACAACTATTATGAAGTTGATGGAAGGGCTTGTCAAACAGAAAGCCGGAACCGTCGAGTACCTTTGCAATGGAGAGTGGGTAGATGTTACGGAATACAGCAGGAAAAGAATGGAACTCAGACGAATTATGAGTATAATGAATCAGGAATTTTCCATGTCCGTAAACTCTACAGTCCGGGACCAAATTCGATTCAGGTTAAGTATTAAAAAGAAAGGGGCAATAGAATATGCCAGAAACAAAGCAAGAGATCTCGGGCTTTCAGACGAGACGCTTGACACAATATACCGCCTCCCTGATATGGCAGAAGAGGAAAAAGAGCTTGCACTGCGGGAACTTAACCTAAATGATACTATCTATTTTGAGCTTTTCCCAACAATTCCGTCAGCTGATGTTGACGAGTATGCAAAACCTGTCTTTGATGCCCTCGACCTTTCAATGGAAGTTCTCGAGAAAACCCCATATCAAATAAGTGGAGGAGAGCATGTTAGGGCATTTATCGCTTTAAGCCTTTCAACCTCTCCGGAATATCTTATGCTTGATGAGCCCTTTGGGGACCTGGACCCGGTTACTCTAAGGGATGTCACAAATTCTTTGAAGCGGATTAATGAAAGGTTTGGCACAACTATTGTACTTGTAAGCCATCACATGGATTTTGTGCGGGAAGTTGCACATAGGGCTGTGCTTATAGACAATGGGGTTCTCATTATGGATGGAAACCCGGCTGATATTTGTCGGGAACTGATTAACCGGAGCAATGCTCCATATATGGAGCACAATCTGGAAGATCTTATTGAAGGAAGTCCTGAGGGCGAATAATAATATTTGCCTGAAATTTTAATTTTTTAAAGACAGAGAAAAAAAAATAGGAACCAGAAAAAATATTATTCTTTTGCAAGCCTGTCCCATTCTTCATTTCCAAACATGATGTACAAACTCGGAGGAACTATTTGTTTTTCAAGTTCATTAATTGTCTTGTCAGAAAGACCCTGATTTTCAACAATCTCTTTCCCCGCAGCTCTAAGGAGTTTCTTATATTTTCCAAGAAGCGGCCTTAACATAAGGTTGTTCTGGCCTCTGAAAATTTCACCTTCTCCTCTATAGATTTCAGCAATAAGTTCAGTGTGAAAAGTCCTCGCAAGTCTTCTAAAAAACACCCTTTCAACTTCAAAATTTGTCTGGCCAGGCAGGCCTGCATTGGAAATAGCAATAAATTTTGGGTATTTTACATATCGTTTTGCATGCCTGTATTCCCCCTGTTCATCTTCTTCAAAATGCGGCAAAAGAACTGGGGCAAGCCTTTCTATAAAATTTTTCATCAGAGCTGGAACATTATCAAAATACACGGGGCATGCAAAAACCACAATATCTGAGTTCATGAATTTTGGGATTAAATTATCCATGTCATCGCGCATTTTACAGCTTCC
>CAZFNE010000096.1:6394-8085 GCA_964520335.1 uncultured Methanosarcinales archaeon
TCTCATTCATATCTTAAGGCTTCAACAGGGGGTAATTTTGCAGCTTTGCTTGCAGGATATACGCCTGCTGCAACTCCTACAATGATTGCAACAAGGAGGCCGGCCTCAAAGATATATGGAGAATAAAGGAAGGGAAGATTCAATAGATTTGTAACAAGGTATGCTCCTGCCAGTCCGACTGTGAGACCTAAAATGCCTCCAAAAAGACTGATAATGATTGATTCTATTAAAAAAAGTAAAAGAACGTCTACGCTGGAAAAACCAAGGGCTTTCATAATTCCGATCTCTCTTGTCCTTTCAGTCACAGTAACGAGCATAATATTCATTATTCCTATAGACCCGACAAGTAGAGAAATAAGGGCAACTGCAACAAGGAAATTCCGTAAAGTATCAGCAAGCTGGTTCGTCTGCTCAAGAACATCTGCCTGGTTAAAAATTCTATAAGGTTTTGCATCTTCGTCATCAAGATCTCGTGCAGAAACTCCAAAATTCCTGGCAAGCCTTTTATCCACTTTATCTGAAACGCTTTCAACGTCTTCAATACTGTCAGTCTTTGCGAAGAAGGCCGAGTAATCACTTTCATTAAGCATCTGGTTAATGGTTGTGACCGGAATAAAGATACTGGTATCTCTGTCGATTCCTCCGCCTCCAAATGTAATGTTCGGGCTTTCAATGATACCTTTAACTTTAAATGTCCTTGTTATAGTATTTCCGTCTTCCAGGCGTAAAGTAATATTTATTGAGCTACGGTCAGAAATATTTCGATTAAATTTCTCATCTGCAACTTTTGATCCCACGGCTGCAGAAAAGGCATCCTGGTCATTTATGAAGCTTCCGCTCCTCATAACAATATTTGCAGTATCCTCATAATCCCCGGTCACTCCAGCAATATCGATATTTTTGGTCTGGGAAAAATAAGTTACTTCTCCCAGCTGCTGTTTAATGGGGGAAACTGCAGTAATTCCAGGGGTTTTGGCAATAATTTGCAGCTCGTTATTAAAGAAGAGATTAGGCTCCTGGCTAAATACGATAATGAAATTCGAGCCCTGAGCGTTGATCTCATCCGTAAAATAAACATTAAAGCTTTCCCCAAGAGAAAAGTTTGCAACTACTGCAGCAATTCCTATAATTATTCCAAGAGTGGTCAGGCCAGAGCGAAGTTTGGAATTCCATATACTGCCAAGAGAGATCCGGATAGCTTCCCTTATTTTTAGCATAAGACTATAACCGCCCTGCCTTTTTATACGCTTATTATTATCATGACCCCATATAATTATAGATAAACCCGGAAAACGAATTTTTAAGAAATGGTTTACTGAAAAGGTATAGCTGAAAGTTCTCTGAAAAATACTAATAGATATTAGTCTCCAGTATATAATAAATAGCTGTTAAAATAAATAGAGGGATTTCGCATGAACCAGGCGAAGACACCAAATTTCCTGGATCAGGTTTCCTATTTATTTGTATCTTAATGCTTCTACAGGCTGCATTCTTGCTGCCTTGTTTGCCGGATAAACGCCTGCTGCAACGCCTACAGCCAGAGCAACTAACAGTCCAATCCAGAAGACATAATATGGATATAAAAAAGGAAGCCCTATGACATTAGTAATAGCATATACACCTCCAATTCCAACTGCTAATCCAAGAATACCCCCAAAGAGACTGATAATAATCGACTCTATTAAGAACAG
>CAZFNE010000096.1:8185-10809 GCA_964520335.1 uncultured Methanosarcinales archaeon
TTAAGCATCTGGTTAATAGTTGAAATAGGGATAAAGACACTATTATCCCTATCAGGTGCTCCGCCTTCTCCGAATTGAGTGAGATTTAGAGGTTCTATTATACCTTTTACTTTGAACGTTCTCGTTGCCGATTTATTTTCTCCAAGCCGGAAAGTAATATCTATCGAATTACGTACAGAAATTTTCCTTTTAAATTTTTCATTTGCGACTTTTGATCCCACAGCTGCAGAAAAAGTATCCTGATCTGTTATAAAACGACCTGATTGCATTGTAATATTGGCAGTCTCTTGATAATCTTCAGTTACGCCATAAATATCGAGATTTTTATTCTGTGAAAAAAAAGTAACTATACCTCGTTGCTGTTTTATAGGAGATACAGCAGCAATTCCAGGAGTTTTAGCAATAATTTGCAGCTCGTTGTCATAAAAAAGGTTTGGCTCCTGGCTGAATATAACGATAAAATTCGAACCCTGAGCATTAATCTGATCCGTAAAATAAACATTAAAGCTTTCCCCAAGAGAAAAGTTTGCAACTACTGCAGCAATTCCTATAATTATTCCAAGAGTGGTCAGGCCAGAGCGAAGTTTGGAATTCCATATACTGCCAAAAGAAATCCGGATAGCTTCCCTTATTTTTAGCATAAGACTTTAACCGCCCTGCCTTTTTGATACACTTACAACTGAAGGGTTAAGGGATTGCAATGGTCAACCTTATTGCCTTAACCCCGTATGACCGTAAAACAAATTTTGAGCATGCAATGGACTTTTAACGAGAAGATGTATTCAAATATTCTCTGAAAAATACTAATAGATATTAAACTCAGGTATATAATAAATACCTGTTAAAATAAATGAAGGAATTATTGCAAAATTTCGATCTTAGAAAATCGAAGCTTAATCTGGACATTAAAGCTTCCTTTTTTTGCCTGCCAATAATAATTTTTGAAATTCGATTCGGTCGAATTAGATGAAACATGTATTCCTCTTCCATCTGTTCTTAATTAGAATTTTGCTATATGGGCCGCATAAATGAGCATACTTCTTATATATGCATATGCTATATCTTACAAAAGTGAAAGTTATTTAAAAAAGAAGATAAGTTAATAAGAAAGCATATGTTTAGATACTTAATTCTTAGTAATATAAACAACTTTAAAGTGATTTAACTCGGTTTCGTCTTGCTGCATGCAGATAGCATATCATGTAACTCTATTCAAAGATAAATGAACTCATTACATACTAAAGATTCGACATAATATGGAGGGAAAATTTTGAGAAAGGGTATTGATAACGGCCCTGAATTTTACTTAATTGATTCACAAGGCCAATATATCTCTGCCGTATATAATAATCTTGAAGAATTAACAGAATTACTTGTAGTATATTTCAGGCAAGGGATTGAAAGAGGAGAATACTGTTTATTAATCCCTCCAGATGAAACAGTAGGCAAAAAAGTAGAAAACGAACTTAAAAAAGTAAAAGTAAATGCTAAGGATTATTTCGTTTCCTTAAAGCCAGAAACTACAGGAAATCAACTTCTTCTTGTGAATAGAACTTCTTTTGATCCTGGGTTAGAAGAATTTATAGAAGAAGGGTATAAAAAAGCGCTTTCTGGAGAGTTTAAAGGTTTAAGGACAAACTTCAACTTTAGAAATTCAGAAGTTTCCCTAAAGCACTACCAGGAAATTGTCAGAATAATTACAGAAAAAAATCCTTCTATTAATCAGAAAAATCTATCTTCCCTCTGCACCTTTCCTCTAAATAATTTATCAGGGAATGAACTCCTCAAATTAATAGATGGGGGCAATTTTTATGTTAAGAGAAAAGGAATATGGGAACGTTTAAGAAACTATGATGAGAAGGAAGAGACTGATGTGACTTTTTTCGGAACAAAAAGGGATACAGAGTCTACAAATAGGGTTAAAAATAAGTTTATAATGAATATGAGCCACGAGCTTAGAACCCCACTTAATTCTGTTATAGGTTTTTCGGATTTGCTTCTTGAAGGAGCTTTTGGCCCTCTAAATACGAGGCAGTCAAAATACGTTAATAATATTCTTGTGAGTGGAAAAAATCTCCTGGAAATTATAAATAATCTGGTTGATATCTCAAAACTTGAAAATGGGGACCGAACCCTGAATTATGAAGATATAGATATTTCAAGTCTTATTGAGGATGTAAGAAAAAGCTTGCTTTCATTGGCTTCAGGCAAAAAAATTGCTATAGAATTAAAAATTGAGCCAGATATTGGAAGTATTCAGGCTGACAGGACAAAAATAAGACAAATCCTGTATAATCTTATCAGTAATGCGATAAAATTTACTCCTGAAAAAGGAAAAGTTACTGTTAAAGCATATAAAAAAGAAGGCATGCTCGAAATTAACATCCTTGATAATGGAATAGGATTGTCAAAAGAGGATCGTGAGAGAATATTTATACCTTTTCTTAATGCAGACACTTCTCCTACCATGAGATATAATGGGGCAGGACTTGGATTATATATAGTCAAAAATTTTACAGATATGCATGGAGGAAAAATCAAGGTAGATTCAGAAACTGGCAAAGGCAGTACATTTACGGTTACTCTTCCAATAAAATAATAGGGTATTTTTTTCAAAAAGCCAG
>CAZFNE010000097.1:0-10746 GCA_964520335.1 uncultured Methanosarcinales archaeon
TTACTAAAACCATACGTGGGATAAATAATAATATCAAATTAGAATTTTAAATAAAGAGCCAATCCCAAAACTAGAAATTACCCTTCCTATGTTGATCTTTGAATAATCAATCGAGCTTCTAATCATGAAAATATTTTTGGAAACTCATTTTACAGGCAACTTTATAAGTCCTAAATGATTAAGAAAAGGGTTTTGGGATAGGCTCAAAATAAGAATCAATAAAAGAATTCAAATAAAAAAGATCAAAAGAGATCAAAAGAAAAGATTAAGAAAAAAATAAAGGTTGAGAAAAAGTAAAGGATTAATCAAAACCTTAGTCCTATTTTATCTAAATTCACTCCATTTTCAGGATATGAGATCCTTTTTACTCAATCTGGATCTTTTTTGATTCCAGTTGTGTGGTTTTTGGCAGAGTAACTGTTAAAACTCCATTTTTAAGCTGGGCGTTAGCCCCTTCCTCAGTCGCTCCCTGTGGAAGTGCAATTTCGCGATAATAGCGCATAAATACTCTTTCTTTTCTTAAATAGACTTCTTTTTCGGCTTCTTCCTGTTTTCCTTTTTCTGCGCTAATTATAAGGACGTTATCTTTCACACTGAACTCTACATTTTCCTTCTCAACTCCAGGAAGATCCATTGTGACAGTTACTTTATTTTCTTCTTCTGCCACATCGGTTAATGGAGCAAAAATCTGTGCTCTATACCTTGTATCTAATAATGGAAATCTCCTGAACATTTCCTGCATTTCTTCCTGAATTTGCCTCATTTCCTCAAATGGGTCCCAATTATAGACATCACGAGATGGTCTCTTTATCGGCAATTTCATGTGTCTTCTCCTCTTCCGTTGTTAGTGTTTTTGTAATAATCTTCTTAAATGTTTTAGACTATAACCCGATATTTTCTAGCTTATCTTTTTTAGAAAGCGCCTGCCAGGTAAAGAAATTCGCTAAATAGTATGGAGGTCCCTTGCATAGCTTCAGCCATTTCCCATTGGCACAACAATGAGAATTTTAAGAGCGAGTATGTCTCTTAAAATTCTTTTCGAGGGGACAAATCCGTTTTGAAGTTCGTTTTTGGAGGAACTTAAATCCATCTTTTTTCTGTTCGCATATTGTTGGCAGCTAACTGGTGGACAACATCTTACAGCCACTACGGATAGTTACTGTCTATTAGGTATTGTTCTTCAGTTATTACCCTATAGTTAGTAATCATTATATATAAATGTTTCTGTTATTTGTAATCGTGGGAGATTCAACAAAGGATTTTTTAACAGGAAAATTGAAAAATCTCAGGCCAAAAAGCTTTCTTTAAAGAGAAAACGCTAAGAATTTTTATAGAATCAATAATATTTTAATTACGATTTTAAATTAGTGTTTAATGAGTATGATGATATTAAAGGATTTATTCAGAAACTTAGTAGTGATGAAAAACTATATATGGGGGTTATATTACTGAAATACTCGCATCCATACAGAGTAATTCGGCTTGCTTCAAAATATTCTCAGTTGCAAGTTTTTGCTCATCTGGAGGATATCCATATTTTTTAAGCAATCTTTTGACGCTCACTTTCATTTTTGCCTGAATATTCTTTCGAAGGGTCCAATCAACTCCTGAATTCTGTCTTATTATTCTAACAAGCTCTATTGCCATAAGTCTCAATGTTTCGTTGCCAAGGAGTTCTACGGCGCTTTCATTGTCAGCCAGAGCATCATAGAAAGCAATTTCTTCTTCACTGAGCCCCATGGCCTCTCCTCTCTTATCGGCTTCACTTATCTTCTTTGCAAGCTCCAGGAGTTCTTCTATAACCTCTATGGTATCGATTCCTCTATTTTTATATTCATTGATTGCTCTTTCAAGCATTTCTGCAAAGGATTTTCCTTCAATCAGGTTTCTGCGAGACCTAGTTTTTATTTCATCATAGAGCAGCTTTTTTAGGACTTCATAAGCAAGGTTTTTTTGCGGCAGGTCCCGGACTTCAGTTAGAAATTCCTCTGATAGGATCGAAATGTCGGGTTTTTTTATTCCCACAATATCGAAGACGTCGATTATTTCTTCAGTGGCAATTGATTTTGAAACAAGCTCTTTTATTGCAGAATTCATTTCATACTTTGATTTTGCAGGCTTTCTTTCTATCTTCACAAGGATTGCTCGTACAGCCTGGAAATATGCAAGCTCATCCCTGATTCGGTCTGCTTCTGAGTGTGGAACTGAAAGGGCAAAGGCTTTAGAAAGCTCAGTTACATGCTGAATGAAGCGTTTTTTCTCCTGGGTTCTTTCTTCTTCAGTACGCCCTTTCGAGAGAATAAAATCTGCTCCTTCCCTGACGGTTCCCAGTTTTTCTTTCGGGGATGCAGAAAAGATTTTCATGTAATCAAAGCCAAAAAAAAGGTCCTGTACAATTTCGTATTTTTCGAGCATTAGTGCAACAGCTTCGTCCTTATAATCTACAGGACTGCCCTTGCCTCCATTCCTTGTATAATTTGCCATGGCATATTTGAGGTCGTAGAGAAGGCCCACATAATCAACAATCAATCCTCCTGGCTTGTCCTTGAAGACCCGATTTACACGAGCTATTGCCTGCATGAGGTTATGCCCCTGAATCCATTTGAGGAAATACATTGTGTGCAGGCAGGGAGCGTCGAAGCCTGTAAGCCACATGTCGCAAACAATTACAAGCTTCAAAGGATCATTAGGGTCTTGCATTTTATCTCTGATCTTCGTCCTGCGGCCCTTATTTCTAATATGAGGCTGCAGAAGCTCGTCGTCTGCGGCGCTTCCAGTCATAATTACTTTTATTGTACCTTTCAAGTCATCGTCAGAATGCCATTCAGGGCGCAGGGCTATGATTTTATTGTAAAGGTCAACGCAAATTTGCCTGCTCATGCAGACGATCATGCCTTTTCCATCCATAGCTTCTTCAAGTCTTTCCTCAAAATGGGCGGTGATATCTTCTGCAAGCTTTTCCAGGTTATTTTCGCTCCCTACAACAACTTCAAGTCTGGACCATCGAGACTTAAGTTTTTCCGACTCATATGATTCGCGACCTTCAGTTATCATTGAAAATTCAGTATCCAGAGTCTCTCTTGCCTCTTTAACCAGATCGAGCTTTGAAAGGCGGCTTTCATAGAAGATTTTTACTGTGACTCCATCGTTTACAGCCTGCTCAATATCATAAATATCGATATAATCTCCAAAAACAGCAGGTGTACTCCTGTCATCAAGCTCTACTGGTGTGCCAGTAAACCCTATAAAAGACGCATTTGGAAGCCCGTCCCTCATGTATTTTGCAAAGCCGTAAGAAATTTCCGTAATTTTCTGGCCTTCTATTTCTCTTTCCCTGAATTTTGCATCAAATCCATACTGACTCCTGTGGGCTTCATCAGCGATTACGATTATGTTTCTCCTTTCCGAAAGAATCGGGAACTTATCTTCTTCATCTTCAGGCGAGAATTTCTGAATTGTAGTAAATACAATCCCTCCTGAAGCCACTGACAAAAGCTCCCGCAATTGAGCTCTTGTTTCAGCCTGCACAGGCTTCTGGCGTAGAATTTCGCTACAGCGGGCAAAGTTGTCAAAAAGCTGCCCGTCCAGATCATTTCTATCCGTAAGCACGACAATAGTCGGATTATCAAGTTCAAGCGCCAGTTTTCCCGTATAAAAAATCATGGAGAGGCTTTTTCCCGACCCCTGTGTATGCCAGACAACCCCGCACTTTCTATCTCCTTCAGGCAGTGAAGCAAGCTTAGTCTTTTTGACAGCTCTATTTACTGCATGATACTGATGATACCGAGCCAGCTTCTTGATGACCTTTCCTCTGTCGTCTTCAAAAACAATAAAGTGCCTGACAAGGTCAAGCAGAATTTCTGGCCTGCACATTCCCCTGAGCAGCACTTCCAGGGATGGAATCCTAAATTCTGCAACTTTTTCTCCGTCAATTGTCTTCCAGGGTACAAACCACTCCCTGCTGGAAGTAAGCGTCCCTACCATTGCGTCCTGTCCGTCACTGATCAGCAGGAAAGCATTGTACCGGAAAAGCCCTGGAATATCTTTCTTATAGGTCTGAAATTGCTTATACGCATCCCAGATAATTTCCTCATTTTCAAACCCATTCTCTTCATCAGGCCGCTTCAATTCGATAACAACGAGAGGCAGACCATTGACGAAAAGAATAATGTCAGGCCTTCTTTCTTTTCCGTTTTCTATAATAGTATACTGATTGACTGCAAGAAATTCATTTTCTTGAGGATTTGTAAAATCAAAAAGCCAGACCTTATCATAAATTGTTTCTCCATCCTGGCCCTGATATTCTATATCAACCCCATTTACCAGCATATTATGAAAAGAATGATTATTGTATACCAGATCCTGGCTTTCAGCCCTGAGCACCTTTTTTACAGCTTCTTCTCTTGCTACTTCTGGAATATTTGGGTTCAGTCTGTTAACTGCGGCCCTGAGCCGGAATGGAAGCACTACAGTACTGAAATCGTCTCTTTCTGACTCTCCTGTATCCGGTGCAATGTCTGGGCCGTAAAGGTAATCATAATCGAGTCCTGAGAGGATTTCAAGGGCTGCTTCTTCGATTTCAGATTCAGGGATGAAAGCTGGAATAGGGATTTCTCCTTTCTTTGTCTAATTTGTCTTGTTTTGTCTTTATCAGGGTAGGGTTCAACTCAAAAGAGAGCTTCTGCAATAAAAACAAAACTCTAAAAATTAGAATTGTCTATTTCACTAAATTTATTTAAGTGTAGCTATTTTGTCATATTCTATTATGAAAAACGAGATTTACAAACCTAGCTCGCTGCTGGTATCTCTTATAGACAGAAAATGGAGATTCAGTATTTTTCTAGAAAAATAAGTAGGTAACTTAATGGTACCGAATTTTCGAAATACTAATCTTGATTAGTACTAATCATAATTAGTATTTTTTCCATCAGAATTTGAAAAAATCCAGAAAATGAAAAAATGAATAAAAAACGAGTGAATCCCCGATCAAATATATTTCTTCTGTCGGCAGCGCAGTCTACCTAGTGGAAAAATCAAAACTCACTGAATCAAGCTGAGCCGAGAAAAATCCAATTTGAAATAATTGGCAAACAGCCTTGAAGAAATGGAATATTTGAAAACCGAAACGCAATATTAGTCATCTTTGTGGTTCTTGCCCGCTCGCAAGCGAGCGGCCATTCCCTTAAATAATGGAAAGAAAAAAGTGATGGACTTGACGGCGTTGAATTTACTTAAACTTAAACACGAATTTTTCCTGACATGAGTTTGGGAAGAAGAGAATCGCGGAGTTGGGATAATGTTCGATTCTGAATATCAAAATTAAGAATCTGCTGATCTATAACCCCTACAACATGTGTAAATACTTCAACAATACTACTTGATGGCTTCAATACTTTTAGTGCTTTCAAGTCTTTTTGATTTATCGAACCAAACACAGTCCCTTCGGAGTCAAAGTTCTTAAATTTTCTACTTAAGTTCATCAAGGAATAATAAGTATAAGCTTCACACCCAGATTTATGGCGAAGTGCTGCTAAACCACGACCAATACAACAATCTGAAGTTGTTTTGTTAATATCGCCAACTGGCGCTCTTACACTTAGCAAAGTATCGCCTTTTTTAGCCATTCGGTTTGGTTGGGTACAATAAACGCGATCCCCTGGATAACGCCACCCGAAATCTCTTCTACCTTGGAAAAATGGTTCACCGTCTCCATTTTCGTTATATGTGTCCCCAGGCGGAGATTGCCCCATTATTATATCAAACTCTAAACCTACAGACGAAGGTTTCCACCCCAAAGGTATCTCCCCCAATTCCGAATCAACCATTCTGCCACCGCTTGATTTGTAAGGGTTTCCGTTTTCATCTGGGAATTCGAAATCGATGAACCAATGTTTGAAAAGGGTCTGAGCGATGTGCTCCAAAGTTCTATTCGTACGATGATTAAGTTCTAATTTTTCGTCAAGATTTACCAAGATTTCAGATATCCTTATCTGTTCATCATATTTTGGAATCGGAAGTAAAGCTTTTCTAAGTTCCTTCTGTTTTATACCCGTAACAGTAGTACCAGACTCCCTCTTTTTTAACTCTTGTTCTACAGTTGGAGACTGTAAAACAAATCGTAAGAAATTATTTTGCAATACCCCCTTTTTTCCTCTTAATGTGATAAGCCTTTGCGCTAATGCAACTTTTCTTTCGTCTAACTGAGCAACTTCACCCATAGGTGCTTCAGTAGTGATTACAACGTCACCTGGTTTTGGCAAGCCTCTTCGCATCCAATTACTATAGTCTTCTGGAGAGATGAATTCGTCAGGCTCAAGAATTCTACCATTTTTGACAATTTTTGCTGTGATAAGAGGAATTCCAGAGTTTTTCTTTTTGGGAGTTTTTCCTCTGTAATCAATTATCGATTCTGTAGCTTCTTCTATGGTTAATACTTTCCAATCCTCAGGAATCTTCCCGATCTCAGTTTCTTTAAATTTTTGAGTCATTATTTCAATTCCAGAAGTTTTTCATTATTCCATATAAATTTTGCAAGTTCGGTGTATAATTCCTGTCTTTCCTCAATGGCTTCTCTTGTGAAGTGTTCGATCGGTTTGAATTTGAGGTTATATTGATCTATAAATCTGAGGAAGTGAGGATTGTTCTGGTAGCATTTTTCATTTAAAGAGCGGGCAAGGATGTTTTCGCTAAAATACATCTCTTTCTTTTCTTCATAGGCTTTATCTTTATAACTTCTGTTTTTGTCTCTTGGTAGAATTAGAAGGGAGCCGAACTTGTTACGGTATTTTTGGAAAATTTCTTCGGATTCAAAGTCTTCAATATGATTGTTGAAATGGTCTGCGAGAATGTGCTCAATGTCGCAGGGATTTTTAATATCTCGACTTACGTAATCTACGAAGGAATACTGAAGACCTATTTCCTGATCAATGAAGTTTGTCATCCGTGAAATTATATGAAGCATGTATCGCTTGGTAAAACCGTTGAGATAAAACCATTTTGCTTCTGTTACTTTGATATCGGATTTATTGAGGCTATTGTAAAGATAATCTGCAAGCTCTTCAAGAGTTAATCTCCGAATCTGTTGGGTTAAATCAAAGACTCTATTTTTTATTGCAGAATAATCAACAGTTCTAAAGTTAAAAACTCTAGAAACAACAAATAAATCAACAAAACAGGAAACTAGTTTTATCTTTTTATTGACAATTTCTTCGGGATCTTTGGGGTCGATAGAAGCCAAAATTAGCTGATACTGGAGGGTGAAATTGTTATTAGCATTGTAATAGACGTAGTCATATTCTTTATTGTATTCAGTGGAATATTTTAAAAGTCTCTGGTAGATTTTCGAAAATTTAATGAAATCATTTTTGATAAAGAGTTCATAATTATCGCTTTTAAAAAGACCAATTTTGGAAGAATTCTCTCTTACCCATTTATGGAATGCGCTTCCAATAATATCAAAATCTCCAGGAATAGCGTCCTTTTTTGTATCCCTTATTGATGTTGCAAACTGGGCACGAAGCCAGTTTTTTATAAATGTAGAATCATTATCCTTATCTAACTCTTTCAGGTTTAGAATTGTCTGTTTCCACATATCATTGCATTTGTTTCTCTCTTTGTCATCTTTTATTTCCGAGAGCAGATAGCCTTTTAACATCTCAGTTTCAGTAAGGCTCAACCCCCTGTCATTCATGGAAACAAATATCTTATGTGCATCCTGCTCTGTTTGAGTTATTATGCGGATGAAATCAAGATTATCCAGGAGCCAGTCTTTGAAGAATACAAGTGCCTGTCCTTTGATTTCTTCAGGAAAGATTTCTTCGATATATTTATAATTTCGATAGATGTTCCTCACACTTTCTGGCTTATCTATAGTATCAAAGGGTTTATCATCTTTCAATGCTGCCAGACACTCTTCTCTTTCTTCTACGTCTAAAATAAACGACCTTCTTCCAGCTTTCCTTGTGTAAAATAAATTCAAGATCTCTGCTCGATCATCTTCATCTTCCAGAATATGATATAGATAGATTAAAAAAAGAGTTAGAGAACTAAGCCTCTGTTGCCCGTCAATAATTGCATTTTCTGTATTGGTAAGAACAATAGAACCCATAAAATAGTGGCCATAGGAAGGTACGTCTTGAAGAGAATCGTCTTCGTTATGATATTCTAAAAATTCACTTGTTAGGTCTTCGATTAATTCTTCAATCTGTTTCTTACCCCACATGTATTCTCGTTGATAATAATGAACTGTGTACTTAACCCCAGTGAATAATTCTCTTAATGTTTTTGGCGTACCATCTATCTTTTTCATCTTTTCAACTCTATTTTTTGTTCTTCTGCTTAACTTTCAAATATAGATAATTTAGCATGAAAATTTTACAATTTTCATTTGTTTGAGCCTGTTATTTGAAGAATTTCATGTTCGTTTTTTTCTTTTGTCTTGCTGATATTATAAAAAGTCCGCTCTCCTTCGTCGAGCGTGACAAGACGCATTAAAGAAAGCTAATACTGTTCTCCAGTTTATGATTTACTGTATCTACTCTTTCCAGCTCTTTTAATTGTTTAGTTATTTAGGATTGTACATATTTTTCTCTCATCCGAGACCTCTTTTTCCCTAGCCAGGACTCCTTTTCTCATTAGCTGGACTTCCTTTTCATTTTTTTGCCGTTGGGGTGAAGACTGTCTTTTTTTGGTGCTTCTTTAGGCTTTTAACGATTTATTATAAATCGGGTTTGCTTCATGGCCCTTTTGAAGCCTTTTTTTCGGTTTTAGATTCCTTTTTGCCCTTTTTGCCTTCATCGGTTTTTTCTTCAGGGTTTTCAGCAGATTCTTCCATAATGAGCTGTGTTAGTTGATTGAGATCTGCTCTCAGAGCTTTTTTCGCTTCTTCTGGGATTTCTTCGAGCTTTTCAGCAGCTTCTATGGCTTCTTCAAAATAGGACTTTGAAAGATCAGGATCCTTGTCAATGTAGACAGTCCCCATAATAAAGTTCAAAGGGAAGAAATTTTCGTATTTCTCAATGAAATTTTTGTAAAATTCTTGTATTTTTTCAAAATCTTCTTTGTTCCTGAGGTCAAAGATATAATCCTGGACAAGTTCAAAATAATCCGGGCCTTTGGCCAGCAGAAAATTGAATTTCTCATCATCGGTCATTAAAAAGAAGCCGGTTTCGAGGTCTTCTGCGGCTCTTTCCCTATCGAAAAATTCAGCTTTATCTGCAATGCCTTCAAAAAGTTCTCCCTCCTCAAAGAAATCCTCTGAGTCTCTTTTCATGAGGAGCATATCAACTTGAGCAGAAGACAGCCCAAATTTGCGGGCGGATTTTTTGAACTCCCTTTCGTATTTTCCTTCTTCCGCTTTCGAAAAAAAACCCAGTACATATGTGATCCACTTTACATAGGCCTGTTTATCTGGAACCCAGGATCTGTTTTCTATGACCCACAAAACATAGTCAATGACAAGAGTAAACTCATGATTGGTAAGTGGGTTTTCCTCAAGGGGCTCGATCAGGCTCTCTATAATATTTATCTCAAGATCTTTTTTAAAGAAACTGATAGGTTTTTCACGGTTCTGTTTAATATTCTTCAGTGCCGAAATTACGTCTTTGTCTTTTAAACTCTTATTTTCTTCATAGAAATACTCGGCAATCGCAAATTCAATTTCACTCAGGTAATCACTGTACTCGTATTCTTTCTCGTAAATACTCTTTATTTCCTTTGTTTCCGGTGTGTCAGGCAAAAGCAACTCGGATAGAAAGGATTCATCCTCAGAGATTACATTATTTTCTTCAGGGCTCATAAACGATACTCTCCGGTTGTCGATTCACATTGAATACTAGTAGTTATGCTGGACTGATACAAATCATTTTTACATGATTAGGTAGGGGTTGTTAGAGAACAAGCTGGGGTTAATGATATTTGATAATTAAATATTCAAAGGAGCTTCTACTTCGTGGCGTTATTTTTTTGTTTTTCATGGAAAATTGCTCGTCTGTATCAAGTATGGCAAGATACTTTACAGCTCGTACCCAAGCCCTGCCAGATTTTCTTTAATTTTCTTCTCCAACTCCTCAGATCTTCGGAATTGTTCCGAAAGTTCGGCAGTAAGTCTTCCAATTTTTTCTTCGAATTCTTCTTCGTCGTCTTCAGTTTCCTCAAAACCCACATAGCGACCAGGGGTGAGGATATAATCATGTTTCTCAATCTCATCAAGAGTTGCAGCTTTACAGAAGCCTGGGATATCCTCGTATTTTCCACTTTCAACTTTTTCCCCACGCCAGGCATGATAGGTATCCGAAATTTTCTGGATTTCTTCGTCAGTTAGTTCGCGGTGGACACGGTCTTGCAAAACTCCCATATTTCGGGCATCGATGAAAAGGACTTCTCCACGGCGGTCCCGAAAGCCACTGTTTTCTTTGTCGCGAGCAACGAACCAAAGACAGGCTGGAATTCCGGTATTATAAAAGAGCTGGCCTGGGAGAGCTATCATACAATCTACGAGATCTTTTTCGATAATATTTTTGCGAATTTCTCCCTCGCCAGAGGTATTTGAAGACATTGAGCCGTTTGCAAGGACAAAGCCTGCAATTCCGGTTGGAGAGAGGTGGTGAATATAGTGCTGGACCCATGCGAAATTAGCATTGCCCTTTGGAGGAATTCCGCACTTCCAGCGGGCGTCTTCAACAAGAAGCTCACCTTTCCAGTCAGAATCATTAAAAGGAGGATTTGAAAGGATAAAATCAGCTTTCA